>NZ_JBRIKK010000003.1:0-147121 GCF_052976705.1 Staphylococcus sp. MSU001 | reverse complement strand
GTTTAAAACCATATTTATCATGGCGATGGGCATATCTTTTAAATCCTAGTCTTTTATTGTTCGGACAAATGAATTCATCGTTAATTTCGTCATAATCCCAATTTTGAGTATTAAAGATGTCACTTTTATATTTTTTAGTTTTATCTTTTATAAACATTCCATAAGTTATGAGTGGCGTTCGATTAAAATTATCTATAATTGCCATATAACTGGCTTCGCTACCATAACCTGCGTCAGCTACAATATATTCAGGTAAATGACCGTAGGTCTCTTGAATTGAATTTAAAAAAGGTATCAGTGTTCTTGTATCAGTCGGATTTTGATACACATCATAAAATAAAACGAATTGAGAATTTGTCGCTATTTGTAAATTATACCCTGGCTTGAGTTGTCCATTTTTCATAATTCTTGGTTAACACAACAATAAAACTTATTGTTATGATGTTCACGCTATTAATACGTCGTATAAATTTAAAAAGCAGACTTATGAAGAAATTCAAAAGTCTGCAATTATTACTATCCAATGAAACTATTAAAATAACTCAGTGTTTTAAAACAGTTTTTAACTTCATAATAGTCTTAATCACTCTATTATTCAGGAATGGTCGTATAATTTTTGATTTTCTGTTTTTTAAATATTTAATGTGAAATTGATATGCTTTTTGAACTCCTCTTGGCGATCTTTTTAATGACATTCTTTTATTTTTAGTTTTTAACGGGACTTTTTTTCCTAACAACTTTTGAGAAGCCATTTTATAGCTAATGGCAGGTGCATATTCTATTTCAGGTTCGTACAATATGACTGAATCTTTTAGTGGTGCAAAGAATTCAACGATAAAGTCATCTTCAGGATTATTTTTAAAATACTCAACACCAAAATCATAGAAGTTACGTTCAACTTCATCTTCATCTATATATTTTTTATTAAAAAATTCTTGTATGAATAGTGGCAATATCTTGTCCATTGCGTCATATAATTGTTTATTATAATTTTTAAAATTTATCACTGGTTCAACTACGTTGTTATTTCTACGATATCCTGGAATGCTTTGATATGGCATATTGGCAAATATTGATTCAATAAATATTAATGATGTCATTTTACTAGTATAGTTATATCTGATTGATGTTCCTACTGTTGGATAAATACTTCTTGCATAGAAGAATATCGTATTAATTGTTTGATCGCTAATGTTATTTAAAAGTCGATCTAAGCAATCTTGCGTGTAACCTCTTCCCCAATATTCGACGAAAGCAAATTTTTCATAGAAATCAATTTCTTGAATTAAATAATCATTCACAATTTTACGTTCTTCATGAGCTTTTTTTAGTAATAAATTTTTGTATTTATTATTATTTTGAGCAGAAACTCTAATTAATTCTTTTGTACTTTTTGTAAATTCAGAACATCCTTTAATATGTTTTAACTGTGGAAATATCTCGTCAAATTCTTGTTCACTGATATGCAACGCACGTAAGGTACTATCAAAGTTCGTTAACCCTGTAAAGTTACCAAAAGGCGAAAAAAACTCTTTGTCCACTTCATTAATAAACGAAGGAATTCTCCAGGCTTTACGAGACCCATATATATACTTAGTTTTGATATTGTATCCTTTCACTGATATTATTTCATCAGCAATTTTTTTAAGTAACTCACCGTCTCTTGATATAAAATAAAGCGTCTTAATATTTTCTTTAATTGCTTTTTTAATAGACCAGCTCACGTATGGTATGAAATAACTACTTATATAACTGTATACATAGTAATTTAATCTACTTTTATCATTTTCACGAAATCTTGCTATTTGTGTTGTAAGTAAGAATGTATCATAGTTCTTATTCTTATTTAAAATTTTATTTTCATACCCATTAAATTTAGTTATTGTATGATGAATAGGTTTGATATTTAACTTTTTAGGAACATTAAAATCTGCATGCTTATTATCCCCATAATGAATCCATTCTGAATAATTGTACTTTAAATCTTCAAACACATCTAAATATAGTGTACTGGTTGATTTTTGATTACCTATATCACTTGATAGATAAAGAGGTAATTCAGTTAATCTAGGGTCTACTTGATATAACATTTCTAAGATAACTTCTTTAGGCAAATACATATCACTTATTAAAATGACGTCTTGATAACTGTCTAATAAGTTATGAAGCACTTTAATTTTATCCTTTTTTGCTTCTACATTTGCTAATTCTGCTTCAATTTCTAAATTATATAGAAGTTGCGCCTGATCATCTGTGAGCTCGTGAATATTTTTAATTCTGTTAATGATATCTATAAATCTTATTTCGATTCTTTTTTCGTCACGAATAAATTCAGACTTTTTATAATAATCTCTAACATAGTTTTCTGCTTGGATTCTAATACGTGAATAATTTTGTATTACATATATCGGTATATCAGTACTTATTCTTAATAACTTATCTTTAACATAATAGAAAATACCATCTGGCCTTAATGTTTTTCTTTGTATCAACGTATCAAATATATCAAAGCTATATAACTTAGGTAATTGTTTCTTTTTAATACTAAATTTTAAAGTTGTATCTATAATTGTTTCAAAACCATTTTTATCGTCCTGGTCATATTGCCAAAATTCATTTATAATTTCCTTACTTTTCTGTTCATTAATTTCTATAGCGTCAATTTGATCTAGAGCTTTTAATAATTCATCAAAGCTTGAAACAATCAAACCTGAAGTTTTTTCTTTGTAATCATATACTAAAGTTCTGTTTTTCATATATATATCATAGTCATAAATATATCTAATGAACTTTTTAACTCCTGAAGCTAACATATCGTAATAAATAGATGAGTAATCTATGATTCCTAAATCAATTTGGTCGAGTATTTCATAAATGTCTTTCTTATTATCCCAAAACAAAATATTTGAATGGTTCTCATACATTTTTTTGCAGTTGTGTAATTCACATCATTTTTAACTAAATAATGTAATTTTATAATTAGCAAAATATTATTTTTCTTTAAAGTTTTAAGAAGCTTTGCCATATCAGGTATAGCTTCACCAAAAAAATTATTCATCTTATAATCTCTGAAAGTAGGAGCGTATAAGACTACTTTAGTTTCAGCATTTAAACCTTTGTGTCGCTTAATAGAATGATCAAAAGATTTAAAATCAGCTTTATTAAACATATTTGCTGGATAACCTGCTCGGACGATTTGACCTTCATCCAAATTAAGCATTTTAATAAAATGTTGTTCCATAAGCGGTGAAGTGACCAAAAATAATTGGTTATTATGATACATCTCATTATACTTGATATATTTTTTATATGTACGATATCTAATTCCTGGCGAGTCAACCAATCTTTCTATAGGTTTGATACCGACACCATGCCATAGATTTAGTATGATGACTTCATTTTCAAATTTTACAGGGATATGTTCTTTCACTTGATGTACGACAAATACACCTGCCACACTTTTAATCTTTTCTGCTTTTTTGGAATGAAATAATTCAGCATTGAAGCCTAAACTTTTAACATAATTTACCACTTGAGCATTATCACACATCCAATATGCATCGATATCTTTTCTATATTTATTCACATATATGAACAACCATTTAGGATTACCTACAAAGTCATTAGTAGCATTAAATATCCATATTTTTTTATTCCTCATGTTTAACTCAATACCTTTCGTATTTTGTATTGCATCAGTACACTTCGTCTATATTTGAAACTTGTAAAACTATTAGTCAGATGAATGATTGATTCTAGTTACAATACTCAACATTATGACAACGCTATAAACTATCTATATTATCGCGTATTTAATTTTTTAACTATATTATTTTAAAGCATACATTAGCATTTATAAATAATAATTATATTATATCAAATCTCCGCATTATAAATGCATGGTTTTTAAAATATATTTTTGTTTCGAACCATTATATTCACTTACACAAAATGTCTATACTTGTAGAGAATGACATGTTATCAATCTTACAAATCTTTTGATGATATTAAGATTTTGTTAAACAATAAAGCTAGAACTTTTTATTTGATATGCCTTAAAATTATTAGATTATCCGAAAAACTGAACTTAATATGTAAGGTGTTAGAAGAGTTATGAGTTGGTGCTAAAGTTAATAAATAGTTAATGGCATTTGAAACATTTTCTCTATAAAATACTTTGTATTGTACGAGCAAAAGAATATATATAACAAACAATGGAGGACATCATGATTTTAACTATTTTATTTATCTTTTTCTGTATTCGACTCATCAGCTTAAAGATATCTATGCAACACGCAAAACAGCTAAAGGTAGAGGGCGCTGTGGAATATGGTGTGAAAAATTCAAAATATCTAGCCATTACGCATGTATTCATTTACATGAGTGCAGCTATAGAAACATTTATTCATAAGGATACATTTAGTCTACTTAACGGCATTGGCTTAATCATATTGATCGTCGCTTATATCATGTTATTTATAGTCATAAAGACACTAGGGCGTATCTGGACATTGAAATTATTTATACTGCCAAATCACCCTATTATCAAATCAGGATTATATAAAGTAACAAAACATCCAAACTATTTTTTAAATATCATTCCCGAATTAATCGGTGTATTGCTACTAACACATGCTACATACACAACACTCTTATTAGTTCCATATGCTTATTTCTTAATTGCACGGATTCGTCAAGAAGAGAATTTAATGAATATATAAAATAAAAAGCCTACAATCACGCTACTCAGAACGCACATCTTTAAAGCAACATTTTGAAAAATGCGCTATTTAAACGTACGGACTGTAGGTTTTTTAATACAAAGACGTAGATATGCCAGTGATAAGTATCAGAATTACCATTTGCAAACTGTTCTATTAATGGTAGAGATAGGTGATCTATTTTTTAGAGTGCTGTATGTCTTACGTCAGACAACCCTAACACTCACCTTTGTTATCTCACACTTCGTCACTCAACCTTTATATTATATAGCCAAACACATGAGTTAGGTAATTTCGTTTGTTTTAATTTGATACACATGTATGTTATAAGCAGGTTTTGATTTACAGTGTGAAAGATGAGCAAACATAACTTTAGAACACCTTCACTTTATAATGAAGTGTGCTCCGAAGTGTTTTAACAATCTCATTTTCTTATCTATGATTTAAGTTAGTTTAAACCAAAATAATCTTCTTTTGTCACTGTACTTTGTTAAAATTTAGAATCTAAATTATTTTTTCTAAAGTAAATCTTGAAATCTATCTTAATCAAAAATAACTTTTCAATATTTCGTTCTTTAAAATAATAAATTTCATCCTCCACAACACCGAGATAATACTTACAAGTAGAATAATCAAACATATTTCAACATAACAACGGTCTTATACCTTTAAACAACTCTTCTTTTACTTTTATAGAATCAAGTATTGTATACGTTTCTAGTATTCACTCAACTTGTTCATTTTTTGTCTTTATGTCTCACTATCGCACATATCTCCCTTATTCAATTAAATCGCACCTCCTTCCTATTTCCTATAAAAAACACCCCGTAACATTAGATATTCTAACTAATGCTACGAGGTGCGCACATCATGTCATTATTTCGTGACATATAATTCTATTTTTAAAATACTTATCTATTTAAATGTAAATTTTTAGAAGTTTCACGACGTGTTTCTCTCATTAATTTTTCGTCATTAATTAATGAACGACCGTATGTTGGTACCATTTCTTTAACAACAGGTTCCCATGCTTCTTTGTCATCAGCAAAGTTTTTCTCTAAAACTTCTAATACAACTGATAATGATGTTGAAGCCCCTGGAGATTCACCTAATAATGCAATCATAGAATTGTCGTCTGAATTGACAACTTCAGTACCAAATACTACGAAACCTTTACCGTGTTGTTCACTATCTTTGATTACTTGAACACGTTTACCAGCAGTATAAAGTTCCCAATCTTCATCTTTAGCATCAGGAATAAATGTTCTTAAATAGTTCATACAACCTTCTTTAGTTTTGATCATTTGATCAATTGAATATTTAATTAAAGGTACA
The DNA here is from genome assembly GCF_052976705.1 of Staphylococcus sp. MSU001. Lineage (NCBI taxonomy): Bacteria > Bacillati > Bacillota > Bacilli > Caryophanales > Staphylococcaceae > Staphylococcus > Staphylococcus sp. MSU001. The sequence continues at coordinate 141,065 of NZ_JBRIKK010000003.1, read as the reverse complement.
TTTTTAACTGCTGAAGCCAACATTGTAGTAATGTTATATGGTTTGATTGATTCGAATAAGTCTAAATTTGAACCGAATTTCAAGAATTTAGGGCCGATATTCGCATATGGACCAAATAATAATGTTTGTTTACCATTGATATAACGTGTATCAAGGTGTGGTACAGTCATTGGTGGCTTACCTTGAGGTTCTTTACTGTAAACTTTAGCCGCATGTTGTTTAATAATATCTGGGTTTGTACATCTTAAGAATTGACCACTGATTGGGAAACCACCAAGGTGTTCTCTTTGTTTGATGCCAGATTTTTGTAATAACGGAATAGAGTGACCGCCAGCACCAATAAACACTTTATCTGCTATTTTAGTTACTTTTTCTTTTGTTTCTCTATTTTCAACGACAACTTCCCATTTGCCATCTTCTCTTTGTGTTAAATCTACAACATCATGATTGTATTTTAATGAAACATTAGATTTTTGTTCTAAGTAATGTGCTAACTTACGCGTTAACGCACCATAGTTCACATCTGTACCTTCATCAATTTTACTTGCTGCCATTTGATGTCCTGGCTCACGGTTTTCCATCATTAATGGCATCCATTTTCTCATTGTTTCCATGTCTTCTGTATATTCAATATTATCGAACATTGGAATTGTTCTAAGTGTTTCATAACGTTTTCTTAAAAAGTTAACGTTTGTTGGTCCCATAACGAAACTGATATGAGGTAATGGTTGGATAAATTCTTCAGGATTAGAAATATCACCATTTTTAACTAAATTACCCCAGAATTGTCTAGATAATTCGAATTGCTCATTAATTTCTTGCGCTTTAGATGCATCAATTGAACCATCATCTTGTTCAACTGTATAGTTTAATTCACATAATGCCGCATGGCCTGTACCAGCATTATTATTTTCATTTGAACTTTCAATACCAGCGCCTTCTAGTCTTTCAAACATATCGATATGCCAGTTAGGACTTACTTTTGAAAGCATTGTCGCTACTGACGTACCAATAATTCCTGCACCTACAACAACGATGTTTTTATGATTTGCTTCACTCATGTGCATGTTCCTTTCTAAATTTATATATTAAAATAGTACATATATAGACTTTACCACTTTAAACATATATTAAACAAATAAGCGCAAAAGTCTCACTAATCATTTATTTAAAAGTTGTAGTCATCTATGTGAGTTTTATGGTAATATCATCATGCGTAAAAATTCGAGATTATTATTATAAAGAAGGTTTAAATAAATCATGAAAGAAAATTTTTGGAGTACATTGCCACGTCCGTTTTTTATTCTGGCACCTATGGAAGACGTGACAGATATTGTCTTTCGGCATGTTGTCAGTGAAGCAGCGAGTCCAGATGTATTTTTTACTGAATTTACCAATACTGAGAGTTACTGCCACCCAGAAGGTATTCATAGTGTGCGCGGACGCTTAACTTTTAGTGACGACGAACAGCCAATGGTAGCGCATATCTGGGGCGATAAACCAGAACAATTCCGAGAAATGAGTATCGGCTTAGCAGAAATGGGTTTTAAAGGTATAGATTTAAATATGGGTTGTCCTGTCGCAAATGTTGCGAAAAAAGGTAAAGGATCCGGCTTAATTCTACGACCTGAAACGGCAGCCGAAATCATTCAAGCTTCTAAAGCGGGTGGTCTACCGGTCAGTGTAAAAACACGTTTAGGTTATTACGATATCGATGAATGGCGAGACTGGTTAAAACACGTCTTCGAACAAGATATCGCAAATTTATCCATTCATCTACGTACCCGGAAAGAGATGAGTAAAGTAGATGCACACTGGGAATTAATCGAAGCTATCAAGACATTACGGGATGAAATTGCGCCAAATACACTATTAACTATCAATGGTGATATCCCCGATAGACAAACTGGTCTAGAACTCGCAAATAAATATGGTATTGATGGCATTATGATTGGTAGAGGTATATTCCATAACCCATTCGCATTTGAAAAGGAACCACGCGAACATTCAAGCAAAGAATTATTAGGTTTATTACGCTTACATCTCTCTTTATTTGAAAAATATGATAAGGATGAAGCCCGACACTTCAAAAGTTTACGCAGATTCTTCAAAATCTATGTACGCGGCATTAGAGGCGCTAGCGAACTCCGCCATCAATTAATGAACACCCAATCCATTGCCGAAGCAAGAGAACTACTCGATACTTTTGAAGCACGTATGGATGCACGCTCAGAAGTATAAGCATGCGAGCGGTAAGTATAATAAATAATAAATGAACCTCCCCCTGTTGAGTCAGAGGGAGGTTGTTTAATATTTATTAGTAGTAAATCTCGAGCAATTTACAAAAGTGACATAAAAATAAGTTTTAGACTGATCACTTAAACATATAGTAGGCCAAAAAGTAAATGAGCAAACTGTTAAATATAGTCCATGTTTTTATACAAAATATAGAATGATGAACATATATTGAACATCATGAGTTTCAAGTTAAACTGAACAATATTATGATAAATTAAATATAAGGAGCAAATATTTCATTAAAAATAAGGTGCATATCAATGAAAAAATTGATTTTTATAGTTGCTATTCTCTTTATCCAAGCCTGTAGTTATGTTGTTATTAACTTTTTCTTCTTCGACATGTGGGCGATTCACTCAAGTGAACAACAATTAAATCAATCCATACAACATCATGACACAAAGCAACTTCATAAAATTGCTAAAGATAAACAGACATATCATTTTTTAACAACTATAAAGAAAGCCGAGTTCGAAAATGCGACAGATAACCAAGGGCGTGGGCCTATTGGTTATTATCGTGTAGATATTAATCAAAAACCCGTCGGACTTACAATCAATATTAAATATAACTTCCTTCCAGAAAAGACAACTATTCAATCAATAAAGTTATATCAATAAAAATTTATAAAGAAAGGACTATAGCACAAATAAATGTCTAATGGATTCTTAAAATATAGTCAGTTGGTGACAAAATTAAAAATTCTTATTTCAAATTTGATTCATCAGTAGGCTGATTAGGTATCAGTATGTTACTTGATGGCGCAATAATATTAATTAAGAGTATTTCTGAAGAATAATAGTGTTGATATTGTACACAAAATAAGGAGTGAATGAATTGGAAAATTTAGGTTCTTTGTTACCTATTGCATGTGCTTTATTTGTAATATTTGTTGTACCGTATTTTGATAAGAAAAAGAAGTGAAGTTGAATATAAAGTGCATATAACATAAGTTGAGCCAAAGTACAGTTAATGAATGTACCTTGGCTTATTTTAATTACAAGCATTTAGTATATTGAACGTGATATTTAGATACTTTGATTCATAATAGTTTAGAACTAATTTTATATGCTTCATCTGCAAGTTTTTTATATGTAAAATCTTTATTCTGTATGCTATCCATACTCATTCACCTTATATAAGGAGTTGTTGAACTATATCTATGTCAAAAAAGAAAATCTTGATCTTTATTAGTGTCATATTAATCATTTTTGTGGGCTTTTATCTCAAAATGAAATATAACGAAAAAGAAAAACAGAAAGAAAAACAGAAAGAAATCTACTACAAAGAGCAACAAGAACGTATCACGCTTTATCTTAAATACAACACTAAAGAACCTAATATCATCAAATCTGTCCATTTCACAAGTTTAAAACAGGGACCAATGGGTGACGCTGTTATTGAAGGCTATATCAATAACAATAAAAAAGATGATTTTGTTGCATTTGCATCACCTGAAAACAATTATCAATTTGGAGGCAGACTTATAGCAGACGTTAAAATATTTAAATTACTTAAACCGGCTAATGAATCTAAATCACCCGATGAAATCAAAAAAGATTTAGACAAAAAGAAAGAACATTAAAAATTTATACTGAACCACAAGAAGTATAATTTAGTGTAATATTTTAAATGCTTGTCTTCTACAATTTTTTAGGAGGCAAGCCTTTGATATTTCTTATTCTTACTTTGATTTTTAAACCATTTAAATATTCTTGAAAAACTTTAATTTTAAAATAAAATTTATCATATTCAATCATAAAAAACACCCCACAAAGATAGATTTTAGTCCAACTTCTGGAGTGCACATCATAATAAGTGAGTTCTTTTTAATTCATTTACGTTTAATAGTGCCTTCTTGTCTTTGCTTAATCAACAAGTAGACAGCATTTGCTATTCCTAACAAAGTCCAAATTATTGATAAATAAATATTATCAAAACTATAGATTTTAGGCATGAGTATTAAAAACATAATATTTAATATTAATGATATACGATGAAGCTTACCAAAATGATTCATTTGAATAACTTATCCCCTCTTCATTTATTACTTTATTAAAAATTTTGCTTTATTCCAATTGTATCATTGGCATTGAACTTTAAAAGTCATAAAACTAAAAATCTTTTCTCAATCCATATGTGTTTGAATATTTTCCAGACCATCCATCAAGCAAAATTGAAGTGCTTAGAAAATAAAAATTGAAAAATACAAAGAAGAATTAATGTTAAGTATATAAAAAACAACGCTAGCTTTTAATATGCTAACGTTGTCAATTTCCTGGGAAATCAATTTTCTTTTTCTAAATTTTTAATTTCGACAGTTGAATATACTTTTACTCTATTTCTTCCCCGTTTTCATCGTATTTTGTAACTTCACCATCAGATGTCACAATATAAGAACCTTCGAGGTTGCCTTCCTTATCTAAAATAGAAAAGCCCCAATCTCCGTCTTCGTTCTGTTCGGGTTCTTTAAATGTATATGTATCAGTATCTAATGGGTGACCTTCATACGCTTCAACTTTATCTATCACATTACTACGTGTAACTTTATCATCATTAGATGTATCACTATCACTGTTAGACGTCCCTTCATCTGACGTGTTAGATTCACTTGAATTTGATGATTGACTTTGTGTAAACGCAATTTGATTTGCTATATCTTTATAATTTGAACTTTTACCGTATTTATTTAATAGTTCATGTAAATCTAATTCTCTTGCTGCTTCCGAATGCGCATATTGTTGATATGTTCCTGAACTTTGTGTGCCTGCAATTAATACCTTTTCATTACCAATACCGATAAGCGTCACAAATGATCCTTTAGATGGTTTTGCAGTATAGAATTTCATATCACTAGGTGCACCTTCTACTTTTGTTGGTAATGCTTCCAACTGATACGTATGAATACTTTTACGTTGGCCCCCACCGTTATAGTTTGCATAAAATGAATGATTTCTTAATTCATTTGCGTTAACGGCATATTGAGAAACTGAGGGATCATTGATAGCTAATGCTACCTTTTGCGATTGAGTTAAATCCTCGACTCTATCTCTAGACTCATTGTTATTACTTGAATGACCATTATTTGAATTTGAATTTTTATTATTTGAAGCTTGCTCGGTTTGAGTGTTACTATTTTCTGATTGCTTATCAGTCTGATGCTGTCCTACCAAATCTCCAAAATCGCATCCTGCAAGTAATGTTGTTACTGTAATTGCTCCGATTGCTAACACATGTTTTTTCATTTCGTTTCTCTCCTTTAAATCTAGAAATTGTCACTGCTATGATTATATGTGTCGTTCATACTTCAACCAGTTTTACACGATTACTAAATCCATAGTTTAATAACATAAATTTGTAAAAACATTATTGTTCCATTTATTGTTAATTGCCGTTATTAAATTTATTTTAATTTATAATAATTATAATTGCTACAAATTACCTAAATCATTTGCACAATATTTAAAAATCTATAGATTTAGAAGTAACTAAACTTAAAAGAACTTATAACACATGCTTTTATACTTCTTAAACTAATATTTATATACCTTAAATTAACAGTAGAAATGCGTTTGAAAATAAATTAATATAACAATATAAATAAAATATAAAAGAGTTGGAGGGCAGTTAATTGAAAAAGTTTTTTACAGGACTGATTCTAGTTTTTCTCATTGTAATGCTAGGATTTGCGGGGGGATTGGGATACAGTCATTATAAAGATTCAAAATCGAACACTGATGTAGCTTCAAAAGAGACTCAGACTTCCAATAAAAACACTCATGAAGATACAACTTCACAAGGTAAAATGCAAAATCAAGTTAATAGCCAAACAAACGAAGTATCAAATCGGACATCAACTAAAACACTTAGTGAAAAAGCAAAGCAGTTAAGAGAAGCTTTTAACGTCAATGATGAGGAAGCTCAAATTTTAGCAGATGAAATCGATAGAGCAGATGTAAATAAAGATGGCACGATTACAACGGATGAAATGACGCCTACTTTAGATCGTTTTACAAAAGAAGGGAAATTCCAACCATCTGCTGGTGGTACAACTAGCGAAACACCTCACCCTAAATATACAGCAGAAGATGCTAGACATATGTCTGATGATGAATTTCTAGACGCGTATACAGAAGGCATGTCAGATGATGAAGCTGCTACTATTCACGAAAGTGCTCAAGAATCTAACGAGTATATGAAATTTTTAAGAGGACAAGTTGAAGCACGTGCAAAAGGACAGGGCGGTAATTATTAACCAAACTGATTAAAATAAGTAAATAATTAAACTCAGTGATACCTGGGTAGGGAATAAGAAAAATGTGTTGTCTTATTCCCTATTTTTGATTGTTATAGAAAGTGTATATATTTCAATTTTAATGACTAAATCAATGCGAAAAGCAGATATATCGAAAATTCATTAAATATATAGAAGATGTTCGATTAATAAAGAAGAATTAGCTTATTTATGATCTCAACTTATACTTTTGCCACCTCTCCTATTTCAATAATTCCATATTTTAAACATTATCAGATTCTATAAATTCGCGTACATGTGTATAAATACCTTTGTAATAAGGATATTTTGTATTTTTAAATTTACGCTTCATTTCCTCATCTTGACTGTTAGACATAATCATTGCGTGATCTAAATAACTTAAAAACGCTTCATCATTACCACTATCACCAAAGCCAATAATCAATTCTTTTGGAACACCATATTTATTCATCAAAAATTTTGTGGCATATAATTTGCCTGCATTTCTTGGAGTAAAATTAATATCATAAGCATTTTCAGGATCACCTGCTAAAGGATTACAACGATTAAATGTCATCGTATAGTCCCTTGTCTTAGAATACTGAGTGAGGTCTTCTAAAATTGTTTTATCTAAATGTGTGTCACCCGAAGAATAGAGATAAAAATTGTACAATGTTTCATTGTCTCGAAAAGTTCTTTGTGGTATAAAGGCTACTTTATGTTTAGAAGAAACATGTTTTAATATATCTAATATATCTTCCAATAAGAAACGTTCTGTCAACACTTCTTTTTTATATTCATCAGATTCAATATATTCACAGTTATTCCATGTAAACATTTTAGAACTTAAATCTGAAAAAATATGTTGAGGTTTATATGACATACCAACGTTACTCATTTTTTGAAGTACGCTTTCTATAGTACTTCCTGTTAAAATAGCCGTAATGACATTGTTTTTAGTAGTTATATTCTGTAATAAACCTTCCATTTCTCTTAAATAAGGCATATCCGCTTGATGCGTATGATGTTTGTAGTAAGTTTCATCAAAGTCGAATAGTATTAAGCGTTTTGTCATCTTCATTCCTCCAGTATCATTTTTTAAATGATAAATAATAATTACGCTCTAAAAAATGATAAAAAACCACGAAAACAGGATAAAATTACTTGTTTTATTTGTAGAATTTTTGATTGAAATCTTCTGTGTTGATAGTAGGACTTAAAACCTCCTTATATCTGTCTCACGATTATATATATAATATCAATAAAATAACTTTGTCATCTATCTATAAGATTTTGTTTCAAACAATAACTATGAAATTATTTAAGTAAAAATTCTAATTAGGCTTCCTGTTAATTTAGTTTATTGTTATTTATTAAATTATGTGAAAGAACCTTAATTTTTTAATGTCATATTATATATAAATACGCGTAAGTAGTGAGGTTCTAGAGAAAATAAGGCTACAAGCTGAAGCTATCCTCTAAGAAAGAAAGTTAACGATACGAAGTATGATTAATAAGGAAGCCAGTAAATGAAACTATCATAAACTCATTTACTGGCTATTTTTCTATGATTTAGTCTCAAGTTCTAATCTCAATCATTTAAAAATGTACAACACAATTGAATTGACCGTCACTAAATCCTATTTTCAATTATTTTAAACCGCTATGTTTATCCGTAAAAATCTAGTCTAGAATGGTTTTTCATTTTCTGAATGACTCGCACCCTTTAAAAGTAACGATGATAAAATAGCTAATAAAATTGAAGTGATTATTGACAAATTAAAACTATTATCTATAGAGAATAAAATTCCTCCAACAAATGAACCTAACCCTATACCTAAATTTAAAATTGAAATATCATAGCTTAGTATTTGGCTAGGATCTCCTCGTAAAAATTTCAATAGACCATATTGAACTGTAGGGTTTGTTCCCCAGTGAAATAAATTCCAAGTAAATACACATAAAGTTAAAACAATCACATTTTGTCCCATAAACAGGATGAATATTATAGATAACACATATATCAATATAATCATATTACCTGATTTACAATATCCCTTTTTTTCTGATAAAGTATTACCTAATTTTGACCCTAAAACTCCAGCAATACCTGATAAAAACAAACATAGACTAACAATAAAAATATCATGTCCATTTCTTCTAACTAAAGGTTCTAAATATGTGTATAAAATACTGTTAGATATCATCATAAATAATAAAAAACATAACATCATAACAGTGCCTCTATAATTGGTGACCGTATATTTCTTAGTATAATTTTTATCATGCTTTATATTCACTGGTATAAAGTAAATCACACTCAGTAAGCAAAGAAAAGTGATAGTTGCTATAATATAAAATGGAACTTTCCAATCATAATAAGACGCAATTAATGTTCCAATTGGAATTCCAAGTATATTCGCAGCGCTAAACCCAACATAAATATTAGCAATAACTGAAGATTTACTTTCAATAGGTACCATATTCGCTCCTGTTGACATTAACTTTACAGTAATTAATGACGCGATACCAGCTAGCATTACTCTAACGATACAAAGTGAAATATAATTTTTGACAATAGTAGTAATTAATGTCAGTAAAATAAAAATCACTAAACTATATACAAGTACCTTTTTATCATTGATATTTCTCGTTAGTCTCGTCAGTATCGGACTAAGTATAGAAAATGAAATAGCATAGATTGTGACTAACTGACCAATGAAAGAAACGCTAATGTGAAACTCTTTGCTCATTTCGCTTATCATTCCGACAATGATTAAATCCGATACTCCAACAATAAACATAGTTAAAAATCCAATGATAGTTATTATTTTATACGTCGACATGAGCTACTCCTCAAATTTCAATTGATGAACATTTGTGATTATGAAATGAGGATGTTCTAATTTTAATTTCTCCTCACTATGACTTCCCCATGTAACTGCACATGAAGATACCCCCGCATTATGCGCCATTTGCATATCAAATATAGCGTCTCCGATATATATCGTTTCATTTTTATTTAAATGATACTTATTGACTATATATAAAATACCGTCAGGAGATGGTTTATATTCTTTAACTTTATCTGATCCTATCACTTCTAAAAATAAATGTTCTATCTTTAAAATCTTTAAGTTTCTTTTTAATACATCCGTTTTTTTACTAGAAACCACAAATAATTTCGCTTTTTGATGAAGCGCTTCAAGTTGAGTTAACATATGATCATACATTTCTAAATATGTACTTTCAGTTTCTTTATAATTTTTTCGAAATAGTGATATCAATTCATTATGTTCTTTTTCGTTCAATTCTACTGAACTCATGAGATCAAATGATTTTTCTATAGGAATACCCATATAATATTCAATTTGACTATCACTCGGTTCTTCTAATCCATAATCAGAAAAAGCTTTCTTTGTTGCAATCAAACTACATTTTTTTGAATCTGCTATTGTCCCATCAAAATCAAAAATTATATTTTTGTACAATATTAGCCCTCTTTTCTATACATTGATTAAATGATTATTTTTAATACCTTAAAGCTAATAAGTCATTGAAATAATCTATATTAAAAACATGATATTGAGCTGCCAAGTTTTTATCAAATGTTGCGATATTAATATTTTCTTTAAATTTATCTATCGTTATGGCATTATTTGTAAGCAGTATGTTGCTGCTATTCATATATTCAATATTCGTATTTTTTGAGAAAGTCTCTACACTCCCCCAAATATATAAGTTTTGAAAATCACTAATTGCTTTTAAATTATTTTCAAATATCGTATTATCTATAAAAATCCTTTTAGGTACAAATTCCTTGAATCTCCAAGGCTCATATGATTTTTCATCATTTGTATCACCAATAAAATATGATAATTTCGCTGGCGAAAATTTTCCTGAACCAATCACAGGACCTAAACCTGAATGTACTGGACATCCATCATATTTTTCTGCAAGGTTTCTTACCGTCTTTTGTGCCTTAGCTTTAGTTTTTATATTTGAATTAAAATATTCATCAGATTTACTTAAGGTCTGCATAGCTAATGTTATAAAAGCTCCAAGATTCCGTGATTTTCTATTTTTATAGCTATTTGAACTAAAATTAATAAACCAAAATTCATTTTTAAATAGAAAGGAATATCCATCTTCTAATGGATTGTCATCCACATTATCTTCTTGATTTCCGTATTCACTTTTCATTTTTGAAAGAACTTTCCAGACCATGAATTGTTTAGCATGAATATTCATTTCACCAATAGGTTCAAAAAATACTAGTAATCCTGAAACACCTCTATCTTTTGGGGACATTTTATCCAACTCTTTCAAATAATCAGTAATATCTTCAGCTAAATCTTTAGGATTATAAGGATAGTTTAATGCTGAATAAAAATGTACTTGTTTGTTATGACCTTGTACGCCAAAAACACATGGAAATCCTTTAGATTCAATTACTTCTTTAGTTTTTTGTGTTTCATTTTTCAACCAGTTATATTCTTCGGCTACATTCTTAACATCAGACTGAGAAACAAACATTTAACCTCTCCTTTATAATAATATTCGTATAAATTATAACTAAAAACATAATTTTCTTAAACACTTATATATAACTTAACATTTTAAATATTCTTTTTGTTTAAATATAACTAAAGCCAGAATGAATAGTGTGTACAATGTATCAATACAAGATACTGTCTATGAAATTTCATACATGATGACGTTATAACAACTTTACTCAACAATGTTTTTCAAATCACTATCACTCATGACTTATCATAATAAAAATAAAGCATCCTTCACTTTGCGATGAGGGATGCTTTATGAATTTTCACATAAAAAATGAATCTGCAGACTATTCTTTTTTATGCAATTCTTTATCAAGTTTTACAAGTGTTGGTTTCGGAATATGGATACCTTCTTCACTAAAGTATTGTATGACCTCTTTACGAAGCAAACGTTGTCCTGGAAAATGCATTCCAGGCTTAACATGTGCTAAAAGTTTAATCACCATTTCATTGCCATCAACACTATCTAAACCAAGTAAATCTGGTGCGGATACAAATATGTCATATTTATTCTTTAATGTAGGTAAAAATGTTAATAATTTCTCTTCTATCACTTTATAATTCTCATTTGGAGAAATCGGTATCATCACAATAGGTGAAACATCTGTAGCAGAATAATTAACTATTTCACTAATCATACCATTAGGTAATGTATAAATTTCTCCAGTATCTGATTGTATACGTGTTGATCTTAAACCAATTGTTTTAACCGTACCTTCAGCAATTGTTACCCCAGATGCATTAATTTGAACATAATCACTCACATCAAACTGTCCTTCAAATATGATAAAGAAACCAGTAATAATGTCTTTTACAATTGTTTGTGCTCCGAAACCAACGGCAACACCAACAACTCCAGCTCCTGCTAAAATTGCTGATACACTAATACCGAAACGTGAAAGTATTGACGTAAGGACAATAAACCATACGACATAACTTATTAAATTTTGAATCAATGTGGATAGTGTTTCACTTCTCTTAATTTTATGACGGTTCTTTTTCTTTTCATTAACGTTGAAAAATTTAGTAACTAACTTTCTTGATATCGCAATTACAATCATACCCATCAAGATATAAGCAAGTATAATTAAAAGATTAACCAAAAGATTTTGATAGAACTCTATTTTCATCATTGGCTCAAATAGTTTATATAATGTGTCCTTAAACTGACTCATAATAACAACATGACCTCCTATTGTTAAAATAATCAATATTTTCAATGTACAAATCTTTATAGATAATGAGCAGTAAGTCATTTCTAAATATAACACTTATAAATAAACATAGCACCCTTCACTTTGTGATGAAGGATGCTTTATGAATTTCCATAGGAAAATCATCTTAAGACTACTGATTATTTTCAGTCACTTCCAGGTGTAATCATAAAACCATCCATCGAATAACCTTTGCCATTTTTTCAAACTATTATTATTCGCATTTTCAATTTCAGAAATGATTTTGGATACTGCGCTGGTTTATTCAGAATTACCTTTTATATTACCAAGTTTTATTTGATAATATGTTTGACTCATGATTCATCATCCTCGCTAGGAGTGAATTGTACTGCATCTGTAAAAAATATATTCTCTTCTTTATTTTCTACAAAAGTAAATTCTAAATTTTTAGAACCTACGGATGATCCTTTTAAGTCGCCATCCCCTTTTAACAATAGTTTAGGTGCTTTTTTAGTTGGGATATCATATCTTTTTCTTAATTGTTTCACGTTATATTCATTATTACTCAATTGATATTTTGCAGAATAACTAGGAACGTTAGGATTGTATGAAATATCCCCGTTTTTATAATCATTAATATCTTTAAAGTTGGCATATTGTACAAAAAATTTGAAGTTTTCTATTTCTTTTTTTAGTTTGTCATTAGGTATTGGCTTCGTTGGAATAATTTTATTGTGTTCCATTTTTACAGGATATCTCTTTTCATCATCTTTTGGTCTACCTTTACTATCATCTGTAATTTCATTTATAAAATAATACCCTTTGGTTGTTCTAGTATTTCGGTTGATATACAAGACCATTCCTCTAGTTTCCATACTCTTTCCTTTTGGTTCAATGGTCATTTCAGAATGAACTATCCATGTCCCTTTATCCTTTTTATCAAACTCTTCATCTCGAAAACCTTCTTTATCATAAAAGTCTTCTAGATTTTTAGTTGGATACACGTTTAACATTTTATTAAAGTTTTGTTTGATTTCCGTTTCTTTGCTATCTTTTTTATTTATAAAACCACATCCTCCAATAAAAATCGTTAAAATTAATAAACTTATGTATATAGTTACTTTCTTGAAATAACGCATTGGCTCACATCTTTCTGATTTTACTTTATTTATACTTTTACAAAATGCTTCACTTTGATATGCTTCTAAATTAAATAGTCCCTAATAGTCATTAAATTATTACTTATTTACAATTCAGAGATTTTAAAAACTACCCAATCTTCTTTAGCTGAACTTTTAAATTTTTTACTGAAAGCGTGGCAATGTCTCATTGTTTGTGTTAGCAGTGCTTTTCTTCAGCTTTCATCTCTTTTATGATTTGCATTTTCAATTTCAGAACTTATTTTAGGTACTGCGCTTGTTTATTCAGAGTTTCTAATTATATTACCAGATTTTATTTTATATTCAGTTTGATACATACTTAATTCCCCCTACTCGGGTTAAAGTTTATACTGTCAGTAAAATAAATATTTTCCTTTTTATTTTCTACAAAAGTAAATTCAAGATGTTTATAACCTACAGAGGATCCTTTTAAATCTCCTGTACCTTTCAATAATAATTTAGGAGCTTGATTCGTGGGAATATCATATCTTTTTCGTAATTGTTTTACATTATAGTCATTATTACTCAATTGATATTTTGCAGAATAACTAGGTACATTAGGATTGTATGAAATGTCACCATCTTTATAATCCTTTAAGTTTTTAAAATTTCCATATTGCACAAAAAATTTGAAGTTCTCAATTTCTTTTTTTAATTTTTTATCTTTAATTTGTTTTGTTGGAATAATTTTATTGTTTTCCATTTTTACTGGATATTTTTTGTCTTTAACATCAGGTATTCCTTTATTATTTTCTGTTATTCGTTTTATAATAAAGTCACCTTTAGCTGTTCTCGTATTTCTATTTATACGTAAAACCATCCCTCTTGCTTCCATACCTTCCCCTTTCGGTTCAACAATCATTTTAGAATTAATAATCCATGTCCCTTTGTCATCTTTATCAAACTCTTCATCACGATAGCCCTCTTTATCATAAAAGTCTTCTAGATTTTTAGTTGGATACATACTTAACGTTTTATTAAAGTTTTGTTTGATTTCAGCTTCTTTACTATCTTCTTTATTTATAAAACCACATCCTCCAATAAAAATCGTTAAAATTAAGAAACTTACAAATACTATTATTTTGCTTGAATGTTGCATATTTTCACATCTTTCTATTTATCATAAATTGGTAAACATTATATAAATCAACTTCTTAAACATCTACATATTACCAAACAATGAACATATAATACATTTAAGATGAAATTCAAATTTTATTTTACTTTCATAATTAATAAATAAAACCCGCCTCACTTACTATACGCTTCTGCCTATCGGTTAATGATGCGGGTTCTTTTTAATATTGTTTAGGAATGAGTTATTCTTTCTTAATTTGTTTCTCAAAATTCCGCACACCACTTTACTTTATATTATTAATTTCTTCGTTGGTTTTAGCATAGGTATTACCAATCGTAGGGTATATCGGTTTATTTATCGTTATCGCATTACTTATAAGATGGATATATAATAAAACAACTCAAAAAATTTTGATGTAGTAATACGTTAAAAAAGCTTATTTATAAATCATAAAAATCATTCTGGTTTCTCATGACTTTAAATATAATCTATAAATTTAGATAACAGAGATTTTGGATTTGTTTAAACAGTAATTCATATATTGAAAACTACCCATAATATAACTAAACGACTAAGCCATCAATCTCAAGTGTTTTATTATATTGACAGTCGATAATTAAACTAAAAACACGCTCATAATAATATTTTTTCTGGCTTTACAACAAAACCACACTTTATCACGTTATTCTAACAAATAACTTATTTTTCATATAATTAGTTTATTATTTGAATAACATATGTTAGATTAATATTGATTTATACTTTTCGATTTTTAAAAAACCTTATACAATATTATTAAAGTTTTGTAAAGAAGTTAAAGTCTCATTTAATAAAGGGGGTGTTTCGCGATGTTAAAGCTGAACCATGAGTTATTTAGACTAATAAAAAAATATGGAGAATGTAAAAACTTCAAACATAATGAAATGATTGATTTAAATAATGAAGAGAATTTTTTATATGCATTCGAAAGAGGAATGGCTTTTTTAAAACACACAAATATCGCAGGTAAAGATTTATTATCAAAGATCTGTATAAAAGGGAGTATTTACGTAGAAAATGTTGATGATTTCAATCAATTTCAAATAAACTACCACTTATTATTCAAAGAGAATACCACTTTATATCAAGTCTCGATTAATAAATTAAAAAAAAACATTGATAACGATAAGCTTAATACATTACTTTTGAAATATACACATAATGAAATTAAAAAAAAGGAATTATTTTTAAGAGACTTTAATTTTTACGGTAAAAAAGGAATGATCCTTTCTAATCTAGTTCGATTAGCCAATTCTTTTGGAAAGAAATATAAAAATGGAACGATATTAATTGATGTTAAATTAACACATGAAGATCTCTCACAATTATGTGGTATGAGCAGAGAAAGAATAACCAAAACCATATCTAAATTGAAAAGTAATCATGTTTTAGATTATGATAAAAAGAGAAAAAAGTTTGTCATTTTAGATATAAAATCAATTAAAGATCAAATTAATTGTGAAGAGTGTCCTTTAAATTTTTGTAATATCTTTTAATTTTCTAATAAAACTTAAGCGACTAAGTAGATATACTATTATTGAAAAGATTACTAAAAATAATTGTTCCTCTACTGACAACAAATATATAATAACCGTACTTACTGCCAGTAAAACTATATATCTAGTGTAGCGTTTACTGATAATATTTTTAATAAAATTAGAACTATAATAAAAGGTGCTTATAAAAGTAAATATATACAATAATATAATTAGCAATAAAGGAAGTTTTAATGAAAAATGATTTGAAATTTTTAAGCCTAACCCTATTAATAAAATAATAGGTATGATGCCTTTATAAATAAAATTGCCACTAGGAATATCTATACTTTTTTTGAATTTTTCCATATCGAAATCTTTTTTGTTTCTTTCTTTTAAAAACTTTTCATTAATATGATTAATCTGCTTCATCCTACTATTAATATACATATAAAATGGAACTACTATAAGCGTAATTATTACAGATATACACACAAATACCGACCAAGAATTTTTAATAATGAAACACATTATCCAATAATCAATATATTTATTAATACCAAAAATATAATAAATTCCTAATGTTACCAGCACTACAATAAGAAATTGATATTTTGACTTCATGATAACTCCCCTTTAAGTTCATTTATTAAATCCAATAATTTTTCACTTTCACATATATTTTGTATTATCGTAAAAAAATTATTATGCAATTTCCAAAACTCTACAATATTCTTTATTTCAACAACTGCACTCATTTTATCTAAAATATCTTTATAGATGTTATCAGTCATTCTATGGTCTTTCTCAAGTTTAGCGATGTTTTTCACAAGTTGTTTTTTTTCTCCATAATATAGAAATTGATTATTATAATATACTAAAGATTGATTATTAGCGATATTTAACAAAAGAATTTTTAGAAAAAGTATTTCTTCTGTCCCTTGTATTTCACATTCTCCATCCTTAGTAATAATTTTCTTTTTGGTAACATCATTATGATAATTACTAAAGTTATTTTCTTTGGGGAATTTAATATCTCCAATAATATAAATACTCATATTATCTTCATCATAAAATTTTTTAGATAGCTTATGTAAATCATAAAATGAAATTTGATTAATATCTTCTTCAGCACCTAGTATTCGGTCTCTTATAATATTAAGTTTTATATCCTGAGATTGAATACTTTTATAACCTTTTATTTCGTTGATCACTACTTTCTTTTCTTTTTCAAAATTCTTTTTTGAATAATCATGGTTTTTCAAATACTTTAATAATATTTTTAAAGCATCCACCGACATATATGGAGCACAAAAAAATGTAAAATAAGTATTTTTTTCACTAGTGGTAGCGTTTAAAACAATACTGAGGTTTTTCATTTCTTCATAAAGATGATTATCACCTATCCAAAATTTCATATGTTCTAAAAAGTGAGCATATCCAATTTTACTATCCAATCCCCCAAAATTAATCTTTACACTAATACAATTAATATATGCGTTTTTTATATGAAAACCTAATCCGCTAAACCCGGCAATTTTAATTTTCATAATACTGTCATCTAATTCTCTTAACATAGAATCACCCTTCATCTAAAGCGATAAATGTCATATTTTGAATCATACTATTAAATTCTAAGTAGCTAAGTTTTTTAATGTCATAAAATGGATGAGCAAACTTTTTATATTTTTGTCCTAATTTAAATAAATAGAAGTTATAACCATATTGCTTATCTAATAAAAATCTTAATTCGGTATCTAAAAAAGTTTTAATACTCTCAAATTCTTCAATACTCAGCCATAAATTTTTCATTATATTTTTCACACTATATTTTATATTATTTTTTTCCTTAACATCTGAACTAAAATGTATAAAAAAGAGATTACATTCATTATCAAAATATGAACTGAAATGGTAAAGTTGATAAGCCTTTATTCTAAGTTCTTCAAATAATTTTGAATGTCCATAATGAGAAAGATATGCTTGTAATAAATTACCATAAAAGCATGTATCCTCAATACAATTGGATTTAATCCTCCAGCAAAGTGTATAAAAAGGGTGATTATCTAATCCTATTTCAGAAATGTTATTTCTTTCTCTAAGTTTATTATTAAGATGATAATTATTATGTATAATAGGATTATCTATTCTAATAAAATTGTTGTAGTGAGAATATTTATATTTATAATTCTTTAAAATGACATCATCAATATCTTTCTTTTGCAGATTGACTAAATAAAATTCTTCTACTTTTCCGTATCTATATTTTCCATATATTTCATCTAGACCAAGAATTTCTTTATATTCATTCCTATGAATGTTAAATGGACTTAATTGATATTTCTTTATCTTTTCTTTTAAACTCATTTTTGCTTTATCTTTTGCTTCATTTAATTCTTCTAGTGTGAAATGGCAACTATCACAATGATTATCTAAACTTAAAATACTATATAACCAGAAAAACTGGTTATTATAACAAATTAAGTTCGTGTATCTTCTACATTTATAGGAATCTAATTTCCCGAATAATTCATTGAATGTGTAGGACAACAATTGATAATAATTTAGTTTACTTAAGTTCATTTTTGGTAGTTGTTCTATTTCCATAGTCACATTATATATAGAAGACTTAACATTCTTAATGTAGAAAGACAAAATAATCACTCCTAATGGACTTAACTTTACATAAAACAAAAATCACAAGTATCAAAGGCACTGTAATCCAAATACCGTAGTTTAAAGCCAAATATATATATGGTATTAAAATAATTAAAGAAATATATTTTTTCGGATTTTTCCATATATCTTGTTTGGATGACCAATTTAATATGGGAAACTTTTGGTCAAATTTCAATCTAAAATACGCACAAAAAAGCATAATTATATATATGTTAATAACTCTTAAATCTCCAATATGTTTAATTAATGAAAATATCAATAAACTTAATGTTAACATCGTTGACATTAAGATGAGGCATATAAAAAATTTAATTAAAAATACTTTATGCTTATTTATAGGTAAATATACATATAATCTTTGATAATTTTTATCGGTTGAAAACAATAAATAAACTGGACTCATTGCTAGTATAATTATCATGATTAGAAAATAGTTAATGTTTGGATCTAAATTTTCAATAGAATTCAAATTAAATGTCAATATAGCGATAAAAATTACTGCTATAACACTATTAATCCAATTACTCTTATCAGAAAACCATTTTTTAATTTCAATTTTTAATAGCGATAATTTTTCTTTTTTTTCAACAGGTTTATTAACCTTTTTGTTTTCTAGCAATTTGATACCATCAAAATACACATAAATTAAACCTACCATTATAATCATTAATATAGAGCTAAATACTAGAGGTAACAATGATACTAATAACAAGAGAATCACAAGAATTATATTTTTCAACAAATCAGTTGTTTCAAAAAAAATAACTACACAACTAAAAGTTAAAAAAATCATCAATACATATGAAACCATAATTATAATGGTGGTTGTTAAACTAATGTCTGATTGTATATATAAAAATATAGGTAATATCAAAAGATAAATCATTCTCTTTAGACCTACCTCTAAAAAAATATATACAACCATTGATAGATACAATTTTTTTGTATTTACTGGCAATGATTTAAACATATTATGTACATAACTATTTCTAAACGAACTCCAAAAAGATAATGCTAAAACAAGTGAGGTCATAGAAATAATCAGTTTAAAATAATCATGCTTAATGATGGTGATTTCTATACCACTATTCAAAAATAAATAAAACTCAAACATCAACAAAACCAATATACTTATTAGTAATCTACTTATCGATTTCACATTGTATTTGTTACTCTCTGCGAGAACTATATATTTTAGATATTTATGTAGTTTCATCCACATCCAAAACCTCTCTAATTTGACTAGCATTCTCAAATGTCAATTCAGTAGCTTTTTTGTTATTAATTAATACAATTTTATTAGTAAACCTTTCAACTACATCAAGAATATGAGTAGATAAGATAACTAAATACCCTTTCTTCTTTAATAATTGTATATCTTCTATAAACTTCTCAATGGATTGAATATCTAGCCCATTTAATGGTTCATCAAAGATTAAAACTCTAGTATTTATTAGATACGAACATATAATATTAAGTTTCTTAAGATTTCCAAGAGAAAGTTCATCGATCATCTTATTTTTATGATTTGTAAATTGATATCTTTCCATATAGTACTGTAATAATTTTTTATTTATTTTAGTGTTGTATACGTCTAAAATTAAGTTTATATATTGCAAACAATTCATATATTTTATTTTTTCAGGATTATCTGCTATATAATACCTTTCTTCTTTACTGCTTTGTATTATTTTAGAAGGCTTTCTGCATTAAAGGAAGAATTGCCTATAACAATACTTCCTTTAAATGTAGGTAAAACCCCACAAATCGTATTGATAAGTGTAGTTTTACCGCTACCATTTTTGCCAATCAAAGTATAAATTTCCCCACTCTTTAATTGTAAATTTACATTTTCTAAAATGAATTCTTTGTCGTACCAAACATATAAGTCACAAATTTTTATCATTATTAACACCTTGTATTAATCTTAATAAAAATACGATAAAGATAATTCCAAAAATAGCTGAGAAAACCCAATCTTTTTTTACTATGAACACTATTGTTGAAATCACAAAAATAATAACTATTATTAATCTCAATAAATTTTTTGACATATTACCACTCCTAAATATTTTCCATCAGTGGTTCAAGTTTTTGTTCTTTGACCCAGCTACATTTGTCTTTTCGATGATTTTTATTTGTGTTTAGTCCTTTTAAGTAACATCCTGTACAGTAATCGCTAAACGGACATTCTTTTGAACATAAACTAGAACTTTGAGGCGATTGTAATTTCCATAGTTTATTGACAATGTCACTAGAGAACACTTCTTCATAGCTAGAATCCTTTAAATTACCAATTTTAAATTCTTTTGGAAATAATGCACAAGGTCTTACATTGCCATTAGGATCCATAACTATTGATCGCCATCCAGCACCGCAATTATTAGCTTTATTTTCATTTATTGGTATAAGTGGAATGATATCTTTATTTTCTTTTAAAACATTCACCTCAAATTCTTTAAATGAAATATCATTTTGTTTATTTAACTTCATTTCGTCTATTGATTTTCCTCGACCAAAGTCATCAATCCAATTATAAGCAAATGCTTGTGCGCCTAATTCTCTAACTAATTTAGCCATATCTTTTATTTCCCACATATTATCTTCGTAGATTGACATACCTACTCTTACAAAAATGCCTCTGTCAGCTAATCTTTTAATATTTTTACAAGTTAGTTGATGTGCTCTAGGATGTTGTCGAAACTCATTATGTGACTCTGGATTAACACTATCTAATGATATACCAACGATAATCTTATCTTTATATTTTGTAAGCAAATCTAATACGTCTTGTCTTAAAATAGTAGCATTAGTTAATATACCTACTTTATGAAACTTATTTAATGCATATTCTATTATTTCTTTTGCATTTTGGTGGACAAATGTTTCTCCTCCAGTAATTTCACATGTTAAAACCCCTTTGTCATACATTTCATCTGCTATTTTTTTAAATTCATCAAAACTTAATGTATCTTTAACAGATGGAGAACTTTCTAAATAACAGTGTTTACATTCTAAATTACACTTGTGAGTTATCTCAAAAGTTGTATGCAGTGGTGTAATATGCTCTTTAGAACCTGTTAAATTAATTGAACCCGTATTGCTATTTTGTGTAAGCGTAACTAATTTTTTACTGTATAATTCTTTGATGAGCTCACCGTACCAATTAATATGATCCTTAAGTTCACAATCATACTTAACACACATGTCTTGAATAATATCTATTATCTTCTTACTTCCATCAAAATAAGTACATGCTTCAAACGCAGAAGAATTTAAATCTAAATATTCAAACTCTAACATATCAAATTTGGCATCTCTGAAGCTCATTTCTATTACTCCACCTTCAGGGAGTTG
Organism: Staphylococcus sp. MSU001; assembly: GCF_052976705.1. Classification (NCBI taxonomy): domain Bacteria; kingdom Bacillati; phylum Bacillota; class Bacilli; order Caryophanales; family Staphylococcaceae; genus Staphylococcus; species Staphylococcus sp. MSU001. The sequence goes on along the minus strand of NZ_JBRIKK010000003.1, from coordinate 118,984 downwards.
ATGCAACCTAACGTTTTCGTTAAACTTTATATATCTTTGCATATAGAAATCCCCTTTAAAAATCGAGTGTAACGACAAGTCGCTACACCCATAGTAAATATTCAATTAAGAAGCCATACCGAATGTACCTGTAATACCAGCTACTTCAAAATCAGGAATAGGACCATCAGCTAGACAAGCAGCACCAACTGCACATGCTGAGCAACCTTTGTTACTAACCATTACGCCTTGTTCCATAGCACTTCCTCCTCTCGTGTCTGACTTCTAATTCTAAGTATAGACAATCTATTTAAAATTGATGTGTCGTTAGTCACATTAATTGGTTCTTTTTCATATAATCTTTTATATATTCTTTCACCTAAGGATTAGTTCCCTTGTTCCTTTTGATAATATTGTTGAAAATAATAATATTGTGTGTAATCATCTGGTTTTAACCCTAATCTATTTATTCTATCTTTAATTTGTAGTAAATGGACTAAATTGTAACTATACTCATAGTAGATTGCATCATGACAAGTTTTATAAAGAGAAACAGATTCCGCTAAAGTATGTGGATTTGTAATAAGTATATTTATTTCTTATCCCTCAATTTCATTAAACTTCATTTCGTTTATACTTTTTCTATAAATTTATTTTCTATCGAAATATATATTTTATTATTAAGTTGTCAAATTTTTGATATACAAACAGTGATACCTACTCTAAAAATTAATCAATTACGCTTTGGAGTTTATATTGTAATACGATGGGTACATTTACAAATTGAGGGTGATTTGAATGAAAGCAGTTACGTATCAAGGTCATAAAAACATGGAAGTTCGTGAAGTAAATGATCCAACAATTGAAGAATCAACAGATGCAATTATTAAAATAACAGCTTCAGGTATATGTGGTTCTGATTTACATCTTTATCATCAAGGCGATTTATTTATGGATCCTGGTTTTGTTATTGGACATGAGCCAATGGGCATTGTAGAAGAAGTAGGGAAAGACGTTAAAACTTTGAAAAAGGGAGATAGAGTCGTTATACCTTTTAACATAGGTTGTGGCGATTGTTTCTATTGTAATAATGGAATGGAGTCTCAATGTGATAATTCTAATCCATCACCAGCAAGTTGGAAAATGGATAACGGTGGCCTGTTCGGTTTTGGTAGTGCTATGCACGGAAACCATTGGGGCGGTCAAGCCGAATATTTAAGAGTGCCATTTGCTGATTTCTCTTCTTTCAAGGTTCCCGATAGTGACTTAAAAGATGAACAAGTATTATTTTTATCTGATGTTGTTCCAACAGCATATTGGAGTGTTGAACATGCTGGCGTAAAATCTGGTGATACCGTGATTGTTCTCGGTTGTGGCCCAATCGTTTAATGGCACAAAAATTTGCTAAATTAAAAGGTGCTGAACGTGTGATTGCCATTGATAATGTAGAACATAGATTAAATCACGCTAAAAAATACAACGGTGCTGAAGTATATAATTTTTCTAAAGAAGATAATATCGGAAAATTACTTCATGAGACGACACGTGGCGGTGCAGATGTTGTTATAGATTGTGTCGGAATGGATGGCCAAGTAGCCCAAGATGATTTAGAGATAAGTTCAAATTCAGCGCAACGAGGTAATATTAGTCCAATTATTACAGCAGCTGAATCAGTTAGAAAGTTTGGAACGATTCAATTAACTGGTATTTATGGTACACCTGCAGACAATTACCCAATAGACTTAATTTTTAATAGAAACGTCCAAGTTAAAAGTGGACAAGCACCCGTGATACATCAAATGCCGAAATTATATGAAGTGATTAAAAATGAAGTTTTTGACCCAACAGAAATTATAACGCATACAATGCCTTTAGAAGATGCAAAACAAGCATATGATATTTTTGATCAGAAAAAAGACAATAATATTAAAGTCATTCTAAAGCCTCAATAATAAATGATGTACACCCCAAAAGTTGGACGAATCATCTCACTTTGGGGTGCATTTTTTTTAGTTATTCACATTTAAAGTTCAAAATAATTTACCGCTTCGTGTATTACATATTTAAATCTTGTTTTTTACATAGCCTACTAGACTTTTTTATTTATTTGTAGCACGATTGAATGTATTTATTAATGCTATGGTTTTTTAGTATCATATTTAACGAATTAGAAAAAACTGTTAGACATCTATCATTTTGACTAACTGCTCATTTTTTAAATGAACACTGTTTTAAAAATCTTATCTATTGAACGCGTTAGTTCTTTCGGTGATTCCTGTCTTCCTCTTTGAACCCAATCTTGCAGAACACCGAAAATAGCATTACTCATAAATATGATAAGTAAGTATTTTTCTTGATTTGTTAGCGAAGTCGCATTCACGATAGGTACTAAGCGAACTTCAATATTTTGTTGAAAATTTTTCTTGATTGCTTGATGAATAATGTATGCACTATTATCTTTCAACAGTAATAGCAACAACTCTCCCTCATGAATCCAAAAATTTAATGCAGATTCAAAAAATTGCAAACGTTCTCCATATTCGATTCCTTTCAATAATCGCTTCCCTTTTTTCATCATTTCATTTTGATATTGATATAAAAAATCATCTTTATCTTTGTAATGTTGGTAAAATGTTCCTCTACTGATACCACTTTCATTACAAATATCTTTGACGCTTATATATTTATAAGATTTATCTTTTAAAAGCTGAATCATCCCTTTTTCAATTTTAGTTAACGTTTTATACACACGCTTATCTACAATTTTCTCATCCATTTATTCATTCCCCCAAATGTTATTGAACATTTATTACTATTGTGTCTGATTATTTTAAATTGATACGCCCAAGCTATGAAATTTAATTTATATTGACTATATAGTAATTAAACACAGTGTCAAATAAGGAGGTCAATTGATATGACAGAAACGATTGCAAAATTAACTGACGCAGTAAAGCAGTACGACAAACATAACGTACTAGATCATATTAATTTGAATATTCAAGAGGGTGAATTACTGGGCCTCATTGGACCAAGTGGATCTGGTAAAACTACTACAATTAAATGTTTACTTGGCATGGAAAAATTAAATTATGGGACTACAGAAATATTTGATAAACGTATGCCTCATCGTCATATATTAAGTCGAATTGGTTATATGGGACAAAATAATGCGCTTTATGAGTCATTATCTGCAAAGGAGAACCTTACCTTTTTCGGCCATCTAGCAGGATTGAAAGGTAAACAGTTAACAGAAAGTATTAACAACAATATGGCGCTTGTAAATTTGGAAAATGCATTGAATAAAACAGTCAATACCTTTTCTGGCGGTATGAAACGTCGTTTATCATTAGCGATTACACTTCTATCTAATCCAAGTCTTATCATTTTAGACGAACCTACAGTAGGGATTGATCCTAAATTAAGACAGCAAATATGGGGTCAATTAAAATCTCTCACACAACAAGGTAAAAGTATTATTGTTACAACACATGCTATGGATGAAGCTGAGCGTTGTGACAAAATAGGCCTCATCGTAGAAGGAAGACTTTTCGCATTAGGGACACCAGAAGCGTTAAAACAAAAGTTTAATGTTAAAACTATTGAAGAAGTATTTATCAAAGCAGAGGAGGTCAAACATTAATGAAACTATTAGCTATCATTCAACGTGTCATCATCGAACTATTACGAGATAAACGTACATTAGCACTTATGTTTTTAGCACCTTTATTAGTACTTACACTCATGTACTTTATTTTTAATTCAGATGAAGATACAACAATAAATATTGGTGTTGCCGACTCTGTATCAAGCGAAATTACTGATCACATCGACAATGATGATGTTAAATTTAAGCATTTTGATTCTGTCAAAAATATAAAAAATAAAATTGAACACAATAATTTAGATGCTTTTATTTATCAAGAAAATCAGACTTTACACGTGACATATACCAATGAAGATCCAAGTCAATCAGGTGCAATTAAACAATTGCTACATCAATCTATTCTAAAAAATAAAATGAAAGATGTCAAAAAATTGATGAATTCACTACCAGATTCAGTTAAAAATAAAGACTCTAAGAGCATTCAGTTAGACAACAGTTATTTGTATGGCGATAAAGATAGTAATTATTTTGATAAAATGTTCCCTATACTTATGGGATTCTTTGTCTTTTTATTCGTTTTTCTTATCTCGGGTATTGCATTATTAAGAGAACGAACTACTGGAACGTTGGAACGTATACTTGCTACACCGATTAGAAGAAGTGAAATTGTGTTTGGTTATTTACTAGGCTATGGTATTTTCGCTATCATCCAAACGTTAATCATTGTACTGTTTTCAATCTATTTACTAAATATTAGCCTATCGGGAAATCTTGGCTATGTGTTACTTATTAATATTTTGTTAGCTATTACTGCGTTAGTTATGGGGATATTTATTTCTACATTTGCGAATTCAGAATTTCAAATGGTACAGTTCATCCCTCTTGTGGCTATTCCGCAAGTATTCTTTTCAGGTATCTTCCCACTGGAAAACATGCCCTCATGGCTAAGTAATATTGGATATCTATTCCCTCTGCGTTATGCAGGTCATGCTTTAACTAACATTATGATTAAAGGGCAAGGTTGGTCTAATATATGGTTCGATATGCTTATACTCTTTGTATTTATCATATTATTCATTGCATTAAATATTATTGGTCTAAAGCGTTATCGTAGGGTTTAATCATTCATAAATCATACGGGACGTAAATAGCTTGTCCAATTGAAGACGATGACGTCTAAAGAATGGACAAGCTTTAATTATGCTAATCATCTGTAGAATAACTCTTTAAAAGATTTATCAATGACGGTAGGATCTCAACTTCTTTAATCACTAATACATCATTTCTACGTTTATTGCATGTTTCTAATAATTTTTATAAAAAAAGAGCGAAAAACACTCTATTTTCGCTCTTATTAATATCATTAAGTTTTTCTTTACTAGTCTATTCAAATTTTGCATTAATAAATTTAACTGAAACTGCACCTAAAAGCATCATGATTCCTGCAAGCAGTAGCATCGCAGGCATTGAACTTCCCAATAATGGATACAGTCCAAAACTGACTATAGACGCTACAATTTGTGGTAGACAAATACTTGTATTAAATAAACCTAAATATGCACCCGAATTTTCTCCATCGATTGCCTCAGTTAATAATGTAAATGGTTGAGTATTCATCGTTAAATTATTAATACCAATTAATACAAATGAAAAAATGAGTAACCATTGATTATGGATAAAGAATATTGAAATAAGACCTATACCACCGAAAACCAATCCAAAGCTATACCAAAATTTTCTTTGAGATGGTTTAGATCTTGCAATGACAAAACCAAAAATAACTGAGCTCAAAAATTGTATACAGTATAATACGCCATACCAATTTCCCGCTGCTTGATATCCGGCTGAAGAAGGGTCTGTCACATTCCAAACATTCTTTGCTATTGCACCTGTTGAATATGTCCAAAGATACATCAATGCAAACCAGTTAAAAAATTGAACTACGCTAATTTGCCAAAATTGTTTAGGGGCCTTTTTTAATAACTGTAATAAATTTAATTTATTATTTCTATTGTTCTCATTGATTCCATGATAATAATTATACGTTTTAGGCTCATATTCCCTAACAGAGATAACTGTCCATATAGAAGCAATTAATAGTACTGCTGCTGCAATATAGTAAGCTAATTTTACAGTCATTGGTACTTCACCTTTAGGTGCTACATTACTCATTCCCAACATTGTTAATAAAAATGGTAATACTGTAGCAATAATACCACCTAAATTTGAAAAAATTTGTTGCCAAGACCACGCCATATCTCTTTGTTTTTCGTTTACCATATCCCCAATAATCATTTTGTATGGTTGCATACATGCATTTGAAGTCAAATCCATAAGTAAAGTCATAACCGCACCAAAGGATAAAGCCATGAGTGAAGCATATCCAAATTCAAATGAGCCTGCATTAGGTAATAAGACTAATACGATTGCTCCAATTGGACCAGCTATTAACAGATACGGCATACGACGTCCAAATCTAGTCCAAGTTCTGTCAGAGTAGTATCCAATAAGGGGTTGAACAATCATTCCTACTAAAGGTGGCAAAATAAAAAACCATCCTAAATTATTAGGATTAGCCCCTAACGTTTGAAATATTCTCCCCATCATTGATGATTGAAGTGCAAAAGCCATATTTACACCAAAGAAACCAAAAGTAATTGAAAAAATAACTGCTTTTTTTAAATAAGGTAGTGTAATATCTTGTTCTAACTTGTTTTCCTTATGTGTTCTATCTGTATCATTCATTTCTATCTCTCCCATTTATTACTCGATATAGCTAATTAATTCATTGATTAACTACCTATAGCAAACAACAATTCATTGGAACCGTTTTCAATTATAATTTTAACACTCCACAATTTTTAAGCAAGCTTTGATACCTTTTTAGAATAAATTTTATTTTTAAACTTGAATTTATCGACATCAATATTTTAAAGCAATCAAAGATGAAGAGATTCTTGAGTAAGCTATTTCAGTGTTTTTTAAAGAGCGATACAGTTACGACTTTTTTTCAAGATATTATTAATCATTACTTAACCAAATGAAATGATATAGTATTGTTGAGAAATGTTTGGTATACGTGAGTTTAAATGTAAATAATAAAAAATCACCTGGAACAAAGCGTAATATTCCTGTAGTTGTTATGATAATTACTATAACCATTTCACTGTCTGAACCATGTTGCGTACAAACCTAGAAGTCTTAATTGAAAGAAAAAAACTATATCGACTTAATTGAACAACAATCACAGAGCCTTGACCGAGTGGTGGAGAATGGACAATTGAAGAATAAACGAAATAGTCTGAGTAGACAGTGGACAATTAGTGGATATATTTCTTGATTAAAGAAGTTGGGAAAGGGATTATAAAAAGGACTGAGCGACTCATTATGATCGCTTAGTCCTTTTAATAGTTAATAACCAAGGGTAGATACAAATGATTAAAAACTAATAATTACTTTAACTTTTTGTTTTCAATAATCTTTAAATGGATTTATATATTCTCAAAATTATTTTGCTAATTTTAAAAATACCAAATGCAATCACAATAATAATTGTGATGTGCTAGGAATCAAGATATCAACTCCAGATGTCTATAAGATTCTGATGTGTTTATACTTTTAAATCTTAGCAATAAATACAAACTTTATTCATTAGAATTAATAAACTTTGTTAGACAGGAATATTGAAACTTACTTTTGCATGCTTATTCTCATTTTCTAAAATAAGTTCACTATTATATTGTTGAAGCACAATATTAGCAAAATACAGACCAATACCAGACCCATTTGATTCTTTACCTTTTGTCCCCCATTCTTTGGCAGAATTCAGTTCATCTTCAGTAAATATTCTACCATCATTGGTTATGGTGAAGTTTAGTAAATGTTCGTTTACAATTTCAAACTTTATAGATATTTGCTTTTCAGCATATTTCAAGGCGTTATTAATTAGATTATCGATGACGTGGTATAGAACTTGATTGTTAATGCTTAAGGTATGATAGGGGAAATCATGATCAACATCAATAATCAGTTCTCTCTCCTTTAATATGTATTGTTGATTATAGCTCTCTTTAATGATTTTTATTACCTTATCAACATGAATTGTATCTGAATGGTTTGGCAATAGGTTGATGTTCTTAATATGTATTTGTAATTGATTATTTATTCTATCAATAGATTGTAACGCAATGTCTGCTTCTTTGTTTATTTTGAATTGTATTTCCTCCTGAGACAGATTAGAACGATTAATCTTTCTTAATAATTCAATATGACCTTGAAGGACGGTTAACGGTGTTTTTAAATCATGTTCTAAAATTTCGAGTTTTCTTTTAAAATTATTTTGAATAGATAATTGGTCTTTAATACTATTAGCAAGATAAGTATGTATATGTTCTACTTCTTGAATCAATTTATTAAATTCTGTAATATTCATTTTCTTATATTCAACATCAGTGCGGTTATTTTTTAATCCTTGAATCGTATCATTAAGATAATTAATACTAGTTGTAATATACTTTTTATAAAAAAATTGTGTAAACACGTAAATAATTAACAAAGGAGTCATAATACTGATACATGCGCTAGTAAAAGAGAAAATGTAATGAGGTTGTTTCCAAAAATTAGTGTATAAAGACTTTCCAAAATTTGAAAATTCTAATACATTAAGCAAAATTTGTAGTAAAAATACTAATCCAACACTGACAACTATAATTGCTATGATAAGACGTGTCATTTTTCTTTTTAAACTTTCTACTCTAGCCATTTATATCCAACTCCCCACTTTGTATCGATGTATTCAAAACGACTATAACAACTTAACTTTTTTCTTATTTTACGTATATGTTCAGCCACAACTTGAGTATTGCCTGTCTTATTTAAATTAATCGAATCATATATCTGTTCTTTACTGAAATAATATTGAGGATTTAAAGATAGTAATTTTATAATTTCAAATTCCTTTTTTGTAATATCTATCGTCATGTTATTTACATCAATTCTATATGTATCGTAATAAATGATTAATTCTTTAGTTTTTTTTATGTTGGAAGTCAAACTTTGAGAATGACTTTGATTAAGTACATTTTTAATTCGAATTATAAGTTCTTCCATATAGAAAGGCTTAGGTAAGTAATCCTTTGCACCAAGCGAGAAACATTTCAGTCTAGTATCAAGATTATCTTTAGCAGTAAGAAAAATAATAGGTATATTACTCTCTTTAAGTGATTGAGCAACTTCAAACCCATCTATATACGGCATTTTAATATCTAAAATGATTAAATCAATTTTGTCATCGATTTGTTTTAAAACGTCACGTCCATTATAAGCGACAATAGTGTTAAAACCTTCTAAGTATAAACTTTCTTCTATAAATGACACAATTTTTTCTTCATCGTCGACAATCATTATGTTATACATCACAAATCACCTAAGCTTGTTTTTATAGTATTCATGTTACGCTAGAAATTATAAATGACAATGCTTGATTCCAAAACGTATTAATTTTGTACTTTTTTGATAATAGTGTAACTAAGAATTAATAATACAATTCCTAATAAAAATTGAAATATTTTTATATAAAATGGAAAGTTAAAGGTTTCTGAGAATAAATACATAAAGCCTAGATTTCTAAATCCTAAGCAGAATAAGAAATATACAAGTCCAAACATTAAGCCATTTAATGTATTACCACTAAGAATACTTGTTAATAAACATATTGATCCTATAAATAAAGTACTGGTTAAAGCAATAAACATATCTCTCAAAACAATGATATTTGAGTTAAATAAATAAAATATAAATAAATTGATTGTAATTAGGAACAGTATATAGATGATTGTTATAACTAATCTAAGCATAAATACGAATTGGTAGTCATGACACTTTGCACTAATAGTTAACTTAGACTTCTTGTTTTGATCTACAGAATAGATAGCAGTAAATAACAATATGCCTAGTATAGTAAATATCAACTCAATGTATTGTGTAACTCTCTCATGATTAAGATTAGATACACCAAAAATAAACATTCCACCAAATAATAGAATTAAAATTCCCATGTAAAGTTTGACTAAATTAGTTTTGATATCTATTAGTAAAAATTTTGCCATTAAAACCTACCCCTCTTCTTTTCAGGTCAAATATATATGTACTAAGTAGAATTAAAAGTAAACCTAAGCCAAAGTATGTAAATCTATTAGCTAAAATTTGATTGAAGTGATTATAGAAAAAAACTGCGTTAAATAAAGTATTATGTCTAGGAATCAATAGAAAACCATAGCACCCCTCAATGGCACGAGAACCTATATTTAAATTAATAAACCAAATTACTATTTGTATCATTACACCTAAATAAGAATTCAATATAATTGTGACAAACAATCCCATCGCGATAGTAAATATTAAAGTGGGTAATGTCCACAAGATTAAAATTTTATAAAAAATAAATAAAGAAAACATCGATATTTGATGTATCATCGATAAACAAGTAATAAAATATATTGATACTAATAATACTGGTAAGTATGCCAAAACAAGAATAGTAAATACACGTGTAGAAATTAATTGGTATGATGATATCGATTTAGAATGAATCGTTTTAATGGCATTACTTTTTTTGTCTTGAAGAATCATTTGAGCACCCAAAAAGAATGGAAGTATTCCTAACACTACCCCCATAATATCTGAAAAATATCTACTATATGCTCCATAATAGTACTCTTTGTTTTTTATAATATTTTTCTCTTTAACATACGTGCTCTTACTCATATTTTTAATTCCAAATAATGAAATATTATTTTCAGAATATTGAGATCCCCATCCAACAACGTGTGATACGCTATTAGAATAATTTTTAAACTGATGAAAATTATTTGTTTTTTCCATTTTTGATATTAGTTTCTTTATTTTAGAAATTTGTTGGTCATTTAACTTCTTTTGCTTTAAAAATCCAAATTGATACGTTTTAAATTTATTTTGGTGTGCTTCGTTCTTTAATTCTTTAATTTCATTTGACATTATTATGTTTTTATCAGTAGAATACATAGTCATATTTTGAGGTTGATATACATCTGAATTAATAGGATGTTTGAGAACTTGTTGACAATTCAATACCGTGAATATAATAATCAATAAACAATAAAATAGAAATGTCTTACTAAACATTAAATGTTTAAATTCCATTATAAATAGACGCATGATTCAAACCTCCTTGTTGTTTCTTTAAAAAATACATATAAGCATCTTCAAAATCAGCTTTAACTTTTTTAGCGTTTGCAACTTTTGTTTCAGAAATAAACCTAACTTTTAATTTATTTTCAATTTCTTGAGTTTTAGTAATAAATAAGTCATTTTTTCTAAATGATTCCAACTCCGATGGGGATAGATTGATTTCATAAATATGATCATCACTTTCTTGTATCAACGATGGTATGTCACCTTTATATACAAGACTTCCTTTATCTAAAATAGCAATCCTATTACAAGTTGATTCAATGTCGCTCACAATGTGAGTTGATATAATCACAATTTTATTTTCAGCTAAATCAGATAGTAAATTGCGTAGCCTTACTCTTTCTTCTGGATCTAATCCCGCCGTTGGTTCATCGACAATAATTACTTTAGGATCATGTAAAATGGCTTGCGCTATACCTAATCTTTTTTTCATTCCACCAGATAAACTTTTAACTTTTTTATTTTTATAATCAATTAGATTAACCTTACGAAGAATTAAATCTACATATTTATCGAAATCCTTTTGATTTATTTTAGATAAAAAACCTAAATAGTATAAAACTTCCGAGACTTTCATATTAGGATAAAAATCAAAATCTTGAGGTAAGTAACCAATCATTTGTCTAATCTTTTGTGAATTCTTAATTTCAATACCATTAATTGTTACTGTTCCCTTACTTGGTTGAAGAATTGTTGCAATAATATTCATTAATGTAGATTTACCAGATCCGTTTCTTCCTAAAATACCAAACATACCATTGGGAATTACTAAATCCAATGAATTAAGCGCATCTTTCTTTCCATCATATGATTTACTCAAACCTTTGATAACTATTTTATTCATCCAAAATTAGCCTCCTTTTATATCAACATATCAAAAAGAAATCAATAATATATCAATTTTAGGAAATTCACAAAGTATACAATTATGAAGGTTTGGTCAATATTAATTAAATTGATAAAAAATTGATAAAGTAATGATAACTTGATATCGAGGTGATTAGATGTATATCAAAAATACAAATGTACATGAAGTTTACTTTAAAAATAAAGTTTTACTAGTCAACTTAAACAATGGACAATGGGTAAGAACAAGTAGAAAATATTTTGAAGTTTTAAACAAATTGGTTGAATCTAATCAAATTGGTGATTTTATGAAGTATAAATATGTAAGTAATGTGATAGATAACTTAAAGCGGCTTTTTAACGAATTGCTTGAAATACGATACTACGTAGATGAAGAAAAAACTCATCAAGAAAATAATTTAAGTGTGACTTTTACTCTTACAAATAAATGCAATCTTTCTTGTAGTCATTGTGCTCTATCTGCTTCTCCTTTATCACAAGATATTTTAAGTACAAATGATGTCAAACATGCAATTGATAAGATTATTGACGTCAACCCGAATACGCTTATTCTAACTGGCGGAGAACCCTTTATTAGAAACGATATATTAGAAATTATTTCCTATATAAGAACTAACTTTAAGAATAAGTTTGTTATTATGACAAACGGTATGTTAATCAGAAAAAAATTCATTCCATTTTAAAAAAAGAATCGTATACGTCAATAAGTGCGAAATGGCTTCCTTACGTGTGCACATGGCGTCGTAGAAGTTAAATTATAGTGAAAATTTTGATGGTATGGATAAGGAACTAATTATCACTCCTCCGAGAATCGCATATCAAATGCAATATTTAGGGTGATGATGGAAATAAAGTTGTTGACATAAAAATAGAACTCATGAGCGTAATAATCTCATCAGTTCTATTTTTTATGAGTATGGAAGATAATTTTTTTGAGCCTTCCTTACTCACTTGGCGTGTATTCAACACTGTCAGTAAAATAAATATTTTCACCTTTTTTCTCTACAAAAGTAAACTCAATATTTTTAGAGCCTATGGATGAACCTTTTAAGTCGCCTGTACCTTTTAATAACAACTTAGGGGCTTGGTCGGTTGGAATATTATATCTTTTTCTTAATTGTTTTACATTATAATCATTATTACTGAGTTGATATTTAGCTGAATAATTAGGTGCATTGGGATTATAAGATACCTCACCGTCTTTATAATCTTTTAAATCTTTAAAATTGCCATATTGTGAGAAAAACTTAAAGTTTTCTATTTCTTTTTTTATTTTTTCATCTTTTATTTGTTTAGATGGAATGAATTTATTATCAATCAATTTGACTGGATATTCTTTCTTTCGAGTCTGAAATCCTATATCATTTTTTTCTTTTACTTCAGTTATCGTGAATTTACCTTTGGACGTTCTTGTATTTCGATTCATAAATAAAACCATTCGTCTAGTTTTTAAACCTTCCCCTTTTTGTTGAATATTGATACTAGAAGTTATTACCCATGTTCCTTTATCATTTTTATTAAATTCTTCATCTCGAAAACCTTCTTTATCGTATAAATCCTCTAAGTTTTTAATAGGATACATACTTAACGTTTTATTAAAGTTTTGTTTGATTTCCGTTTCTTTATCGTCTCCACAACCAGTCACCAAAATTAATAAACTTATGTATATAGTTACTTTCTTTAGATAGTGCATTAGCTCACATCTTTCTGATTTTACTTCATATATACTTTTACAAAAATGCACATTATAAAAAACGCATCACTTTGATACGTTTCTAAGATGCAAAAATCACACTAACTACTCAATCGTCTTTAGCTGAACTTTTAAATTTTTGTTGAAAGCGTGGCAATAGCTCATTATTTGTGTTATCAGTGCTCTTTCTTCATCTTTCATCTCATTTATTTTTCGCATTTTCAATTTCAGAACTTATTTTGGGTACTAAGTGTGGTTCTTCAAAGTTACTTTTCATATTGCCCAGTTTTATTTGATATTCAGTTTGTCTCATGATTCATTATCCTCGCTAGAGCTATATAGTACAGAATCAGTAAAATAAATATTCTCTTCTTTATTTTCTATAAAAGTAAATTCTAGATTTTTAGAACCCACAGAAGAACCTTTTAAGTCGCCATCCCCTTTTAACAATAATTTAGGTGCTTTTTTAGTTGGGATGTCATATCTTTTTCTTAATTGTTTCACGTTATAGTCATTATTATTCAGTTGATATTTCGCGGAATAACTAGGTACATTAGGATTGTATGAAATGTCATCATCTTTATAATCTTTAATATCTTTAAAATTGCCATATTGTACAAAAAATTTAAAGTTTTCTATTTCTTTTTTTAATTTATCATTAGATATTGGTTTAGTTGGAATAATTTTATTGTGTTTCATTTTTACAGGATATTTCTTTTTATTATTAATAGGTCTTCCTTCTCTATCCTTTTCTATTTCATTGACTATAAAATGGCCTTTTGATGTTCTAGTATTGCGATTGATAAAGAGAACCATCCCTCTAGATTCCATGTTCTTGCCTTTTGGTTCAATGACCATTTTAGAATGAACTATCCAAGTCCCTTTATCATTTTTATCAAACTCTTCATCTCGAAAACCTTCTTTATCGTATAAATCCTCTAAGTTTTTAATCGGATACATACTTAACGTTTTATTAAAACTTTTTTTAATTTCCGTTTCTTTATTATCGTCTTTATTCATAAATCCACATCCACCAATAAAAATCGTTATTAATAAAAAACTGATGGTTAAAAATAACTTTTTCGAATGTTTCACATTTTCACATCTCTCTGTTTTTTAATTCTTTTTTAAGTCATGGTATCTACATATAAATATTGAGTTATAATACAAATCTCTTTTTTATATTATCAAACAATAAACAGCCATTCATTTTAATTTATTTTTAGGTAAACCATTATTATTGGCATTTTCTGTTTCATAACTAATATTCAAAATTGAACTAGTTTCTTCAAAATTACTAGTGATATTTTCTGTTTTTATTTTATATTCAGTTGAGCTCATATTTAATGACCCTCACTTGGTTTATAGTCTAAACTGTCAGAAAAATATATGTTCTCTTTAGGTTTTTCTATAAAGGTAAATTCAATATCTTTAGACCCAATAGAAGAACCTTTTAAGTCACCTGTACCTTTCAACAATAATTTAGGTGCTTGTTGGATAGGAATATCATATCTCTTTCTTAATTGTTTTACATTGTAATCACTATTTTCTAAATCATACTCTGCTGAATAGCTAGGAACTTTCGGATTGGTTGCTATATCTCCATTTTTATAATCTTTTAAAGAGTAAAAATTTGCATATTGAGCGAAGAATTTAAATTCATCTATTTCTCTCTTTATCTTACTATCTTCAATTTTTTTAATAGGGATTATTTTATTATTTTCCATTTTTACAGGGAATTTTTTTTGAGTATTTCGACTAACCCCTTTACTATCCGTAGATATTTTATTTATTATATAATTTCCTTTTGATGTCCTTGTATTTCGATTTACTTTCAAAATCATACCTCTCGTTACAAGATCATCGCCTTTACGTTGTATAGCCATTTCAGAATACAATATCCAGGTTCCTTTATCACCCTTATCAAATTCTTCATCTCGATAACCTTCTTTATCGTATAGGTCCTCAAGATTTTTGATAGGATACATACCTAATGTTTTCTCAAAACTCTTTTTAATTTTTTCTTCTTTATTATCTTCTTTTGTCATAATTCCACATCCGCCAATAATAACCGTTATTAATAAAAAATTTACGCATAAAAGTAACTTTTTCGAATGCTTCATATATTCACATCTTTCTATTTATCGTATATTTGTAAACACCATATAAATCAAATTCTTAAACTTCTTCATATTACTCTTTTATATTACCAAACAATAAATACTTAAGATGTAATTCAAATTTAATTTTTCACTTTATAATTAATAAATAAAACCACATCACATACGATACCCTTCTGCGTATCGGTTAATGATGCGGTTTATTTTTAATATTGTTTTATCATAAATCTTAAACATGTAAAATAACTTTTAAATTAAATATAGTAAGAATTAATTTAGGGAGCGAGACTACAAATTCAAAATGAATGTTGTCCCACTCCCATGTTTTTAAAATATCAACTTAATAATTGCAACGACGATTAAAATACATATTATCGTTTTTTGAATATAGTCAGGTATTTTCTGGCCCATTTTCATACCTAGAGGCGTAAATAGTATACTACCTAAAATTAACGGTATTGCACTATTGATAGGAATATAACCCTGTAATAATTTAATCATAAATGCTCCGATAGAAGAAATGAATGCAATTACAATACTATTTGTAACCACCATGTTCATTGGTAATTTAAATATAACAAGTAGTACTGGAATAATAATAAATGCGCCACCAGCTCCTACAATACCAGATACCAAACCAATGATACCACCTATTGTAATTAAAAGTAGACGATTAAATTTAATATGACTAGTAGATGGTGTGACTTTTATAAACATTAGAATAAGAGCTAGTAATGCAATAATAATATAAACCGTATTAACAAACTGAACATTTATTAAATTCGCTAAGATTGCACCTAGCATACTACCTATTACCATTCCACTTCCCATATTAAGTATAAGCGTTCTAGAAAAATTTTTATTTTTATATGCGTTTAAAGATCCACTCAATGTACTAAAAAACACCTGACTTGAAGTTAATCCTGAAGCAATATAAGCACTATAAGTAGGTAAACCAAATAATGGTGGTAATAATAAGAGAGCTGGGTAAATAACAATGGCTCCCCCTATACCGACTAATCCAGAAATAAATCCTCCTAAGATACCAATAACTAACATTACTATAATTGTTGTTATACTTATCATTTACTTTTTATCAATAATTCAACTGCTTCATTAATTAGTGCCTGAGAATCTTCACTATTTTCTTCAGACATTTTGACGCATTCTACTAAGTTTTCACTAATGATAATACCCATTAACCGTTGAATAGAACTTTTAGAGGCACTTAATTGACTAATGACGTTTTTACAATTTTTTTCTTCCTCCATCATTTTAATGACTCCATTAAGCTGTCCTTGTATGCGATGAATACGATTAATCATCTTTTTATTATATTCCAATATATTTCACTCCACATTCATTTTTAATAATTACATCATATTGATTAAATTTTATTTTGTCAAATACCCCCATATGTATTTGACAAACTATCTAATCCGTTATAATATACCCCCATAGGTATTTAAAAGGAGGCAATTATGTCACAATATAAAACGAAACACATTAATGATTTCACTAAAAAAGAATTACAAGAATTGGGTTCTAAGGGTCAATTAATTGACGTTCGACAGCCTGAAGAATTTGAATTAGGACACATTAAAAATGCATTATTACATTCAGTTGAAAACATAGAAAATTTTGAACAAGATCGCAATAAAACTTACTATATTTATTGCAAAAGTGGTAATAGAAGTAGAAAAGCAAGTCACTTTCTTACACAACGCGGATACGACGTAGTTAATTTAGATGGAGGCTATACTGCATACGAACAACAACATAATAATGAATCATTTAAATTAAAAGAAGATAAAGAAATTCAAATCAAAGACAATCGTAAGACGTTTAATTATAGTAATCTACAATGTCCAGGACCTATTGTTAATATTAGTAAAGAAATCAAAAACATCGCTATTGGTGATCAAATAGAAGTTGTTGTAACTGATCGCGGATTTTTAAATGATATTAAAAGTTGGGTCAAACAAACTGGACACACACTTGTTAGACTCAATGATTCTGGTAATGAAATTCGCGCTATTATTCAAAAGGAAGAAAATAAAAATATAGAAGTGACGCACACGAAAAATGGAACAACGATTGTTTTATTTAGTGGCGAGCTAGATAAAGCAGTTGCAGCAATGATTATTGCCAATGGTGCTAAAGCCGCAGGTAGAGATGTTACTATTTTTTGCACATTTTGGGGCTTAAATGCACTTAAAAAAACTCAAAGTCAACGCATTAATAAAAAAGGTATTGCAAAACTTTTTGACTTCATGCTTCCAAATTCACCAATTAAAATGCCTATTTCAAAAATGAATATGTTTGGTTTAGGAAATTTAATGATGCGTTATGTCATGAAAAAGAAAAATGTCGATGATTTACCTTCTCTTATCAATCAAGCAGTTGAACAAGGTGTTAAACTTATTGCTTGTACAATGAGCATGGATGTTATGGGCATTACAAAAGAAGAACTACGCGATGATGTAGAATACGGTGGCGTAGGTGCATATATTGGATATACAGAACAAGCTAATCACAATTTATTTATATAATTAAAAAGGAATGATATTATGTTTTTTAAACAATTTTATGATAAACATTTATCTCAAGCATCTTATTTAATCGGTTGTCAAAAAACTGGAGAAGCCATGATTATTGATCCTATTCGGGACTTATCTTCATATATTCGAGTTGCTGATGAAGAAGGTTTAACCATTACTCATGCAGCTGAAACACATATACATGCAGATTTTGCTTCAGGAATTAGAGATGTTGCTATAAAGTTAAATGCTAATATTTATGTATCGGGTGAAAGTGATGACACATTAGGTTACAAAAACATGCCTAACCACACTCATTTTGTTCAACATAATGATGATATTTATGTAGGAAATATAAAATTAAAAGTTCTTCATACACCTGGTCACACGCCAGAAAGTATAAGTTTTTTACTTACTGATGAAGGTGCTGGAGCACAAGTTCCAATGGGACTATTCAGTGGTGATTTTATTTTTGTAGGAGATATCGGTAGACCTGATTTACTAGAAAAAGCCGTTAAAGTAGAAGGATCATCTGAAATAGGCGCTAAACAAATGTTTAAATCTATTGAAAGTATTAAAGACTTGCCAGACTATATTCAAATTTGGCCTGGCCATGGCGCTGGTAGTCCTTGTGGTAAATCTTTAGGTGCTATTCCAATATCTACTCTTGGCTATGAAAAACAAACTAACTGGGCTTTTTCTGAAAATAATGAAGCTACTTTTATCGATAAGCTAATTTCTGACCAACCTGCACCACCACATCATTTTGCACAAATGAAAAAAATTAATCAATTCGGTATGGATTTATACCAACCTTATACGGTTTATCCAGCTACAAGTACAAACAGATTAACTTTTGATCTCCGCAGTAAGGAGGCTTATCATGGTGGACATATTGAAGGTACAATTAATATTCCATATGATAAAAATTTCATCAATCAAATTGGCTGGTATCTAAACTATGATCAAGACATTAATTTGATTGGAGACTATCATCTTGTTTCAAAAGCAACACACACCTTACAACTCATTGGATACGATGATGTTGCTGGATATCAATTACCTCAATCTAAGATTCAAACACGTTCCATTCATAGCGAGGATATTACAGGTAACGAATCACATATATTGGATGTACGTAATGATAATGAATGGAATAATGGCCACTTATCTCAAGCGGTTCATGTACCACACGGTAAACTTTTAGAAACAGATTTACCTTTCAATAAAAATGATGTTATTTATGTCCACTGTCAATCTGGCATTAGAAGTTCTATAGCTATTGGTATTTTAGAACACAAAGGTTATCACAACATTATTAATGTAAACGAAGGTTACAAAGATATACACCTTTCTTAATAATTATTTATGCTAATGAAAAAGGGCTATAAGTAATTAGATATAGCTTATAGTCCCTTTTTATATTATTGAATAAATATCTATTTAAAAAATATTTATATATATATATAAATTTATATAATTTAACAAACATTTTACATAGTACATGCCTTTTTTATTTATTGCTGTATTCTGCGTATCGGTTAATGATGCGTTTTTTATTTAACTCCTTTTTGTTATAAGTCTTAAAGAAATACTAAACAAGTAAAATAATTTTTCTTAACTGAAACGAAAGAACGACAAATTCCATACTATTACATTGGAATTTGTCGTTCATTTATTTATTAGAAGCATATATTCTACATACTTCTAAATTAATTGTTACAACAATTATTATTGTCTTGCTGTTCTTTTTCATCTTTCTCTTTCTTTTCTTCAATTTCTACTGAACAGCATGATTGATCCTGAGGTTTCATTTTATTTAATACATCTTTAATTCCCATTAGCTCACCCCCTTTAAATAATGATGTTTACAATCAAACCTGTAACGATAGCCACAACTAAAATTGCAATAACGAATGATAATACAAAATTTCTCTTGAATAATTTAGATAGTAATACAACTTCTGGAATACTTGCGCCAGCACCACCAATTATCAAAGCAACAACTGTCCCTAGCGACATTCCTTTTGAAGCTAATGCTTCAGCTATAGGTAACATTGTTTCAGGTCTGATATACATAGGAATACCTATAATAGAAGCAATAAATACTGATATAATGCCATCTCCACTCGCATATTTAGTAATAAATGTTTCGGGTACAAAGCCATATATAAAAGCACCAATAAATACACCAATAAATAAGTAAGGAATCATTGGATATAAGAATGCCCAAGCATCATTTAAAGCTTGGTTAAAACGAGATCCATTTTTATTAGCGAAAAACCCATCTCCTTTTACCGTTACACCTTTATAACTTTTAAATAAATTCATTTTTGAAAATATTAGACCAGTTAAGACACTAAAGATTGCTAGTAAAATAAAGTAAACAACAGCAACTTTCCAACCTAATAAGGCCCATAACATAAATATCATTAATGGATTCATTAAAGGTGACGCAATTAAAAAACTCATTGCAGGACCAAATGGAACTTTAGAATTTAATAAACCTGCAAGTATAGGAATTGTAGAACAAGAACAAAATGGTGTAATCGCACCAAAAGCCATTCCCAAAATATAATTAATAGCTTGATTAGGTTTACTTAAAAATTGTTTTATTTTTTCTTCTGAAACTATCTGCTGGATTGTACTTACAATAAAACTCACGATGATAAATAGTATTAATAGTTCAAAAAACAACATCACAAATGTTTTTATAAATTCCATAATTGAATCTAACATTAGTATAATGCCTCCAAATTTAATTAATCAATATTTCTTGATATATTAATCAAAAAAAATTGATTAATGCTACATTAAAAAAGATACTTAAAGTATCTTACAACAAGTATCTTCGTTTAAAACAACCTGTATTTGTTGCTCATTAATTTTATAATAATTCCATGTGCCATGCTTTTCAACAATAAGAATATTGGCATCTACTAATTTTTTTAAATGATAGGAAAGCTTAGATTGTTTTAACGCTAATAATTCTTCTAGATCACAAACACATAAAGATTTTGAATCGCTTTGACGTATTGAATGTAGAATTTTAAGTCTAATTTTATCAGCGAGCGCATTAAATATCTGTTCATAAAATTCTAATTGTTCTTCCTCTGTTCCATTAGAGCTGGACTTAATAAATTCCATTGAATAATCACCTCTCTTATATATAGTTATTTCTATTTTTGTTTGAGTTCTTGTATTGCTTGATTAAAATGAGTTTCTGTTACTTTACCATACAAGTCAGTTTTTCCTTTAAAGAACTCATTTTTCATATATGATACAGCTTCTTTTAAAGAAACTTCTCTTGATATCATAATTAGATTTAAGTAGCTAACAAAATAATCAACAGATAATGTACCTGCATGATTTATTTTCATAAAATCGAACTCCTTTATAAAATACTAAAATGATACATCAACTTTTTTTGATGTATTAAATATAAATTATTATTTCAATTTTTGCAAGATAATAAAACTAGTTATTTAGGACACAATCTAATCTAATACTAAAATTAGTCAAAACTTACATAGACACAAATCTATATAGATGTTAATCTATATAATGACTAGGAGGTATATTTATGTCTTATAAAGAATTATCAGCAATATTAAAAGTTTTATCAGATCCAAGTCGATTAGAAATATTAGACTTATTATCTTGCGGTGAACTATGTGCTTGTGATTTATTAGCGTATTTTCAATTTTCACAACCTACATTAAGCCATCATATGAAAATTTTAGTGGATAATGAATTAGTATCTACACGAAAAGATGGTACTAAGCGCATGTACCGACTTAATCATACGTTTTTAGATTCAATCAACAAAGAATTAACTTATATTAGTTCTCCTACTCAACAATGTATGTGTAAAAAGATAAAGACAGGTGAATGTAAATAATGACTATTCTAGCGATTATTATTTTTCTTTTAACTCTTATGTTTGTTATTTGGCAACCTAAGGGTTTAGATATTGGTATTACAGCATTGATTGGTGCTATCATCGCCATTATTACAGGCGTTGTTAGTCTCTCGGATGTTATTGAAGTTACAGGGATTGTTTGGAACGCTACTTTAACTTTTGTCGCTGTTATACTCATTTCATTAATTTTAGACGAAATTGGATTTTTCGAATGGGCAGCTATACATATGGTTAGAGCTTCAAATGGTCATGGGTTTAAAATGTTTGTCTACATTATGTTATTAGGCGCTATTGTAGCAGCTTTCTTTGCGAACGATGGAGCTGCATTAATTCTCACTCCAATCGTACTTGCTATGGTAAGAAATCTTGGATTTAATCAAAAAGTCATTTTTCCTTTTATCATTGCAAGTGGATTCATTGCAGATACTACATCTCTCCCATTAATTGTAAGTAATTTAGTAAATATTGTTTCTGCTGACTACTTCAATATTGGATTTATTGAATATGTAAGTCGTATGATTATTCCAAATATATTCTCTTTAATAGCAAGTATTGTTGTATTATGGTTATATTTCAGAAAAGTTATTCCTAACAATTTTGAAATTAAAAATCTTAAAACACCTAATCAAGCAATTAAAGATCCAAAATTATTTAAGTTTTCGTGGATTGTTTTGTCAATTTTACTCATTGGTTATATAGTTAGTGAATTTATTCAAATTCCAGTATCGTTAATTGCTTGTTTGATTGCACTTATATTTACTGTACTGGCCTATAAATCGAGAGTAGTAAACACGAAACAAGTTATCAAAGGCGCACCTTGGAATATTGTTCTCTTTTCTATAGGCATGTATTTAGTTGTATTTGGTCTGAAAAATGTGGGTATTACTGCACTATTAGCTAATATTCTATCAAGCATATCAAACTATGGACTGTTTAGTAGTGTTATAGGTATGGGCTTCATATCCGCATTTCTTTCAGCAATTATGAATAATATGCCTACCGTATTAATTGATGCAATTGCTATTGGACAATCTGCAACTACTGGTTTAATCAAAGAAGGCATGATTTATGCCAATATCATTGGCGCAGATTTAGGACCTAAAATCACACCTATCGGCTCCTTAGCAACACTGCTATGGCTACACGTTTTAACACAAAAGGGAGTAAAAATTTCATGGGGCACATATTTTAAAACGGGTATTGTTATTACGATTCCTGTTCTTTTTATCACATTAGTTGGTTTATACGTTACACTTATTGTATTTTAAAAAAGAGGTGTCAATGATGACAAAGAAAATAATTTATTTTATATGTACAGGTAATTCATGCCGTAGCCAAATGGCTGAAGGCTGGGGTAAAAAAATCTTAGGAGATGAATGGCAAGTATATTCTGGAGGTATTGAGGCACACGGTGTAAATCCAAAAGCAATCGAAGCTATGAAAGAAGTTGGAATTGATATATCAAATCATACTTCTAATTTAATTGATAAAAATATACTAAACCAATCCGATTTAGTAGTAACTTTATGTAGTGATGCTGACAATAATTGTCCTATATTGCCGCCGAATGTAAAAAAAGAACACTGGGGATTTGATGATCCAGCAGGCAAACCTTGGTCAGAATTCCAACGTGTTAGAGATGAAATCAAAACCGCCATTGAATCATTTAAAACTAGATAAACTTTAAGCGTCTCAATATCATTGGGACGCTTTTTTATTATTAATTATTTTATACTTTTTGATTTATCTCCAGGATTAGTCATTTTTCTTATCTTTTTAATTTACACACTAAAAAATATCCTCCTTAACAATAATAAGTTATTTAAATTATTGATTAAGGAGGATATTTTTATATCTATTTATTTCTCAATCTAGAACTAGATTTTTATCGTGCTTTCAGCTCATTTCCTGTCATCCATTTATGATTTTTAATGATTTTACCATTATCTTTGGATTTGTAATCAACTACGTAAACAGTAGTCTTTTTCACGTTATCTATAATGGCTGTAGCACCTTTCATACCAGACATATGATTTGCTTCTAATTTAACAGTATCGCCCTTACTAAATCCATCTTTAGGTGCATCTTTGATTTCTTCGTTTACGACCCATTTATGATTGTTTACTTTTTCATTTCCATTTGTGGGTTTATAACTTACAACATAGGCATATGTTTTATACGCACCTTTTACAGTAGCTTCTGCACCTTTCATACCTGGCATATGCCCTGCTGTAATCGTTACTTTATCTCCTACTTTAAATTCACCCTCATTAGTCGATGTCATATCTTCAGGAACTTTACTTTCATCATTATGCTTCATATGGCTCTCACTTTTTTGGTCATTAGTGTCTTTATCTTTTTTCATCATATTAAAATCTCCCTATTGATTAGTTTGTTACTTTTATTTGACCCATCATTCCATTATCTTCATGCTCAAGTATATGACAGTGAAACATGTATGTTCCAGTATTTTTAAATACAACCTCTATTTTAGCTTTTTGTCCAGGTTCCAAAGATATAACATCCTTTTTACCCCTCATATCTTTTGGAGGTTTCTCACCATCCACAGATAAAACTTTAAATTGCGTTCCATGGATGTGGAAAGGATGTTTCATACCACCCATTTTATCTTTGACATTTTCAATTTCCCATACTTCTTTCTGGTTTAACTTTTGTGTAAAATCTATTCTGTTAGGATCGAATTTATTACCATTAATGGTAACATGATCATTCATACCTTCTAATTTTATTTTTTTACTTACTTTTGGTGTATTACCTTTGTTAGAACTTTTCTCTTTGTTACTAATCGGTAAAATTACAGTTTTATCATTATCAACCAGACTGATTTTCTCGCCTTTCATTTTAGATAAATCTATTACTATTTCTTTTCTTTCTGAAGGAGCTAAATTAATTTCTTTTAATTTTTTAGCGTTTTTTAATTGACCGCCATCTGAAGCAATATACTCAAAACTTTGATTATTACTTAGCTTAAGATTTAAATCTCGAGCATTAGAACCATTTAAAAGTCTCAAACGTATTTTCTCTTCTTTTGCTGTCAGTTTGGGGTTTACTATTCCGTTCACAAGAACAGTATCACCTTGAGTGCCATCTTCGTCTTTCGTTTTTGAATAATTTAATTTTTTAGATACAAATGTTTTATCTTGGATTATTATAGGCAAATCATTTTTTCCATAATTACTAGGATAATTATTCTTTTTACTATCTTCTATATATAATAATCCTGATAAGCCATTATAAACTTGTTTAGCTGTATTTGGAGAGGGGTGGGGGTGATACCATAACGTAGCAGAATCTTGATTAACCTCAAATTTTATAGTTTTTTCTTTTCCTGGTTTTATAACCTGAGAAGGCCCTCCATCCACTTTTCCATTTACTTCTAATCCATGCCAATGAAATGTTGTATTTTCATCTAAGTTATTTATTAACTTAATTTTAACTTTATCTCCTTTTTTTAATTTTAAAGTTGGTCCAAGTAAATTTCCATTGTAGCCTAGAGTATTAGAAAAATTATTTTTGTAAAACTCTGTCTTTCCTTTCTGAGCTTTTAATGTATAATTTTTATAACCATTGTTATCTTTTTTTGACTCTGCAACTTCAGGAAATATTATTTCATTTTTTCCTTGTGAAGAATTTAATTTCTTTCTTTCGTCATGATGTTTCATATTTGTCATGTCCATTGTACTTTTCTTATCTTCTTTCATGTTCATCATGTCATTCTTACTTTCTGCGAAAGTATCATTAGACGCAATAATTATTATGGAAAAAATTATAATTAAAATTGCAAAAACTTTATTATACATAAGGTTTACCTCTTTTATTTTAATTTTAATGTAAAAGCATTAATCGCTACTATAACTGTACTTAAAGACATTAATATTGCTCCTACAGCTGGTGATAATATTAACCCGATAAAAGCTAATGCGCCAGCTGCTAAAGGTACAGCAACAATATTATAACCTGCACCCCACCATAAGTTTTGCACCATTTTTCTCATAGTATTATTTGAAAGGGTCAAGAAATGAATAATATCTGATGGATTACTTTTAACAAGTATGATATCACCTGAATCCACTGCAACATCTGTGCCTGCACCAATTGCTATACCAATATCGGCTCTTATAAGGCTCGGCGCATCGTTGATACCGTCTCCGACCATCATGACTTTATTACCGTCACTTTGATAATCTTTTATAATGCTTTCCTTATCTTCTGGCATGAGTTGTGCGTGGACATCACTAATACCTAATTCTTTTGCGACAGCGTGTGCCACTTCATTATTGTCACCTGTAAGCATGACTGGTGTAATATTTCTTGATAGTAAATCAGCTACCATTTGTTTTGAGCTTTCTTTAATTTGATCTCCTTGAGCAATCATGCCAATGACTTGTTGATCCTCGATTAAATAACTGATTGAATTACCTTGTTGAGCTAATTTAGTAAACAAGTCATCGTCATAATTAAGTTTATGTTTATCAAGATAAGAGACATTTGTTATTTTATATGTTTTATTATCAACTAGACCTTCTAATCCGACACCCGGAATATTATTCACGTCTTGTGGATTAGTAAATGAAATATTTTTACTTTTCGCAAAATCAACAATACTTATAGCTAATGGGTGATTAGATTGACTTTCTAATGAGGCGAAAAGGCTTAATATGGTATCATTACTCAAATCATTTTTAAAGCTCTCATAATGATTCACAGAAAAGTTACCCTCAGTTAAAGTACCAGTTTTATCCATCATTACATAATCGATATGTTGAGCTATTTCTACAGACTCTCTATTTTTAATAATTAAACCATTATGTGCACCAATTGAAGTAGAACGTGCAGTGACTAAAGGTATTGCCAATCCTAAAGCATGTGGACAAGCAATGACTAACACAGTTACAAGACGTTCGAGTGCAAAATCAACATCATTTTGAATGAGCATCCAGACAATAAAAGAAATCACGCCAACAATTACAGCAAAGTAGAATAAATAACCCGCTACTTTATCAGATAACAATTCAGCACTAGATTTATCATTTTGTGCTTGATTAACAAGTCCCATAACTTGAGAAAGATATCCATCTTCTCCCACAGCTGTAACCTTGACTTGTATTGTTCCAGACCCATTAATAGAACCCCCGATGACGTTGTCATTTTGATTTTTTTGTACTTTTTTAGATTCTCCAGTGACTAGGGATTCATCTATAGATGTTTGTCCTTGAACGATAATACCATCTGTTGGAATGCTTTCTCCGGCTTTTACTTCGACGATATCATCAGTCATGATGTCTGATATTTTAACTTCTTCGCGTTGGCCATTATCCATAACTTTAATAGCACTATTAGGTAACAGTTCTGCCATTTTCTTTAAAGCATCTCCAGCATTTCCTATAGCATTCATTTCTATCCAATGTCCTAATAGCATAATTAAAATTAAGGTTGCTAATTCCCAAAAAAAGTCCATTGTATGACCAGTTGCACTACTGAAGTTATTCATATAAAAAGCATACAAGCTATAAATATAAGCTACTGAAATACCTAGGGCAACTAAGGTCATCATGCCTGGTTTTTTTTCAGCAATTTCATCTTTACCACCAGACAAGAACGGTTTACCACCATAAAAGAATAAAATTGTACTTAATATTAACACTACCCATTCAGAACCTGGAAATGTGAATTGAAAAGGTAAGTTAACACCCATCAGTGGCGATAAAAGAATGATAGGTATTCCAAAAATTAATGAAACAAAAAACTTAACTTTAAAATTTCCATGATGATGTGCATGGCCACTATGATGATTATGTGATTCATGGTTATCATGATGCATGTGATTGGAATGATTCATGTGATTTTGATGATTATGCTCTTCACTATTATTATTCAAATTAACCCCTCCTAATGAAAATGTTATAGTAAAGCTACTTATAATATAACATATACCCCCCTAGGGTATAAAGCTTTTCGATTTATCTCCTTTTATGGATTTATATAATTCCGAACCTTATATCTACACGTCCTACATTAGACCTTGTCATCGATATTTAAAACAATGTTTTAATTAAAAGATCTAATCTTAACTATCACATGACAATACACTCTAACCAAGGTTATCATTACCAACACAAGTCATATATTAATATTCTTAAAGAAAATAGCGCATTTCAAAGTATGCCTAGAAACGCAAATTGTCTTGATAATTATTAGAGAAGCCAGTAAATGAGTTTATAGTAAACTCATTTACTGGCCATTTTTCTAGTATTTATGCTCACTCTCTTCAAACTATATTAATCATTTTTTGATTCTCATATTCTACGCCACAATAGCTACATTCTATTAAAGATACTATATATTCAATCAATTTCAAAGTGAGTTATATACAACCTATTTTTTAGTTTTACTTATTATACGCTTCACCCTATCAGTGATATTGCTAAAAAGATATGCAACAATGTCATTTTATTACTTAGTAAAAACTTTTTCTTGTATCCCTTTCATAAATAAGCATACATTTGATTTTTTCTTTTCATAATAAATTCTTTAATAACATTAAAATTACTAGTGATTTACACTCACCTTTATGATTTTCATTATCATATTTCAATTTACTAATTGTTTTTTTCTTAGTTATAGTTCATACCATATTTTCTAGTGCAAAATACATTCTTCCAATAATTTTCTCTATTGATTATAGTGTTTGCTTTAGTCTTTGTATCAAAAATCTCTAAAATTGAATATTGAAAATTATTTACGATGTAATCTTTTCCTTTATCTAATTTAATTTCATTTAATAATTTATTACCACCTGTTAGATTTTCTATATTGGCATAGTCCGACCATCGTTGCCATATTCCATCTGTATTACCTGATGCTGATCCTATGTATAATTTGCCATTACTTAAGTCGGTTATAACATAAACACCTTTTACATTCATTAAAGCTTGTTTCCAACTAGGTTCATTTCTTAATATAATTTGTTGCATTTGTGGGTGGGATAACGTTACATTCTGATAACCAGGAAAATGTCCTAATTTAGTATTAGGAGCAATT
Organism: Staphylococcus sp. MSU001; assembly: GCF_052976705.1. Classification (NCBI taxonomy): domain Bacteria; kingdom Bacillati; phylum Bacillota; class Bacilli; order Caryophanales; family Staphylococcaceae; genus Staphylococcus; species Staphylococcus sp. MSU001. The sequence goes on along the minus strand of NZ_JBRIKK010000003.1, from coordinate 89,964 downwards.
TCATAAACCTCAGGTTCTAAAGTATCTTGAATATTTTTATATAATCTATTATATAAATCTCTACCTATAGGTTTTTTTAATTTAACGATAAGTCTTTTTCTATATTCCTTATAATCTTCCATTAAAGTTAATTCATAACCTACCTCATCATAAACTTCAGGTTCAATCTTTTTAATTTTATATAATCCCCCAAAAATAAAATATTCTGGACCATATGGATAATATTGAGCAAAAGCTAGTAAGTAATCTGCATGATTCAAATTGTTATTTGGATGTTTCGTTTTCCATGCATTAATTTGTTCCCATTGAGTTTCATCTTCTTTAAAAAGTAAATCCCAAGCTCTTATTTCAACATTTCCTGCATTCATATTAAACTTTATTTTAGTTTTATTTAAATTCGGTACTTTTATAAATTGGTTAAGTTCAATCATAATTTTCTTATCCTCTCATTTTTAAATATCATCAATCAGCCAATTTTTGATAATATATTTAATCCCCGTTCTTTACACCTTATCTAAAATTGAGGATATCTTTCACGTAAAATAGACTAACAGCCAACACAGCTCCCATGTGAAAATTTTATAATCTTCATATATTACCTTATGTTTCGGAAAGTAATTTAATCATACTCGCTTGGCATAAAATTCATACTATCAGAAAAATAAATGTTCTCTTGCTTGCCTTCAATAAAGGTAAATTCTACATCTTTCGTACCTATTGAAGAACATTTTAGGTCACCTGTACCTTTCAATAATAACTTTGGTGCTTGTTTCGTTGGAATATCGTATCTTTCCCTTAATTGTTTTACATTATAATCACTATTTTCTAAATCATATTCAGCTGAATAACTAGGTACATTGGGATTGTATGATATATTTCCATTCTTATAATCTTTTAATCCTTTAAAATTTGCATATTGAGCGAAAAATTTAAATTCATCTATTTCTCTCTTTACCTTACTATCTTCAATTTTTTTAATAGGAATTATTTTATTGTTTTCCATTTTGATTGGATATTTTTTCTTATTATTTTGTGGTCTTCCTTTATTGTCATATGTAATTTTATTGGTTATATAATCACCTTTAGATGTTTGCGTATTTCTATTTATTTTTAACACCATACCTCTAGTTTCTAAATCTTTTCCTTTACGTTGTATAGCCATTTCCGAGTGTAGTAACCATGTACCTTTATCATCTTTATCAAATTCTTCATCTCGATAACCTTCTTTATCGTATAAATCTTCTAAGTTTTTAATAGGATACATACTTAATGTTTTCTCAAAACTATTTTTAATTTTTTTCTTCTTTATTAACTTCTTTTGTCATACTTCCACAACCGCCAATAAAAACCGTTATTAATAAAAAGCTGATGCATAAAAATAACTTTTTCGAATGTTTCACATTTTCACATCTCTCTGTTTTTGAATTCTTTTCTAAAATCATGATTTCTTCATATAAATATTGAGTCATAATACAAATCTTTCTTTTATATTATCAAACAATAAACAGCCATTCATTTTAATTTTTTTGCATATTATTGTTATGGTTATATAGTATAAGAACCACATAGTCATCTTTTTGTATAACTACGTGGTTCCTCAATTATTTTTACTTCTACATTGTTTTATGATTTTTAGTAATCATTTCTAAAGGCAATTTTACGAATCAGTTCATTGGTAATTTCTTTCTTATTATTTAATAGTAGCAAGTATTTGTTTTTGTTGTTCTTTTGTCTCTATCATACCTTCAAGCGAGAGATTTTTAGCGATTTGTTTATTAATTTTCGAATCAATTGTAATCACTTCAGTCGTAATTAACTTATCGACAAGTAAAATCATAATAATTCTGATACCTTTATATAACTTTAGTATTTTTTAGAATTTCTTATTGAAGAACATCGACAGAGAAAGGAATAACACAGGTTGATACACAGACCACGGTTAAATTTATCTAGTGCCTAATCAATTTAAATATGCCTTAAATGGATACCTGAAAAAAAGGAAGATGATTTATCAAAATCAAATCGATGTCTGAACCTTGTTGCGCGCGAACCTAAAAATCTTAAATGAACAAAAATTACAGAGATTCACGAATGTGTGATGAAGAAAAACAGGGATTGTGATTTGAAAAATGATTGGATGTTGATAAAGTTTAAATTAAAAAATCCCCACCATTCCCACACGAAAATGTGTAGGTAATATGGGGAGTTTATGGGATTGGTAATTTTTATTTGAAAATATTAAAGTATTTAAAAAACAAATTTCTAAGACAATTCATTATACTTAATTTTGTTATCTTTACTTTTTGCTATAGGATACTTCTCCGCGTTTTTCACTAACTTCTCACGGATAATATCATTAATATCAAAATTTAAATTGTCTGCTAACATATAGCTATATATTAAAACATCTGCTATTTCTTCAGCTAACCTTTCACGATTAGTTTCTACTACTTCTTCAGATGTTTTCCATTGGAATAATTCCAATAACTCAGCTGCTTCTAAAGTAATGGACAATGATAAATCTTTCTCATTATGAAATTGTCTCCAGTTACGAGCATCTCTAAATTTATTAATTTCTTTCACGATATCATTAATTTCACCCATTGCTCTCATCCTTTGCTGCTATTTTTAGTGCTTCTCTTAATTGATCATCTACAGCATAAATATATAAGCCATTTACACCACGTGTTAATAAGACATTTAATTCATTCTTCAAAAGCATTTCTGAAAAATACTGTTTTGATCCGTCTTTTAACGTTCTTCTTTGCGTAGCTTTTTTATTAGCACTCTCACTTTTGTCAAAAATAATTTTGCCATCTCTATATTTAACTGAAGGTCCTATAATGACGCCCGCAAAGTTTAAATCTAAACCTTGTATAGTAAATGTTGAGCCTATTTCATCGATTGTTTGATCTTGCTCAACCCACGGTAAACTAGCTTGATTTCTATTAGCTTTTAATTGATAATTCCAAGGCATGGACCAATTTCCGATTTTAACTCTCCAAAAGTCTTCATTATTAGGTGGCTTGGTTCCATACTTCCAATCAAATGTAGCAAGCATTCGTGATATACCACTATCTGTATGTGCAGCTTTTATCTTAATAGCTTTTTCTAACTCATCTGGTGTATCAAAGATTTTAATATCATATCCTAATTTATCTTTAGGTATAGAATTTATTACTTGATAATCAACTAAATTTCTGATCCAATTAACAGTTGAAATATTACTATTTATACGCATTTGATTTCTCAATGTTACATGATTACTATTACTTTTGGCTTTATCAAAATATTCATTCAACTTATCTACTTCCCAAATTTGTTCAGTAGTAAGAACTTGTTTTATATCAAATACAATTACCACAACTTTGGCTCTCGCCAATAAATCATCTAAATGATTTTTACCTTGATAACTTTGCTTCCCTTGAGTTAAAAGTAAGTGTGCTTCATCAACAATAACCACATCTACTTTTTCATCTGATGAGTTGTTATTAATAAAACTAGTAGGTTTTTGAACAATTTTATTTTTTTTATTAGCTATACCTAATTTAGAAGCTATTTGACTATATATAGAAACATGCTCATTATGGTTAACTAAAAGATGAATATCTAAATTTTCATCTAAATCCAAATTATATTTTCCTAATTCATAAAGTAATGTACTCATTAGAACTGTTTTACCCGAGCCCGCTTCTCCTTCAACAATAATTAATTGTCCATCTTCATTTAAAAGTATACTTTCTTTAATTTTAGTTAGTATTTCTTCTTTAGCATTAATTTGTTCTTGTGTCAATTTATGAAATGGAGATGCTTTGAATATAGCTGAATCTTTAATAATACTTTCTATAGGAAATAACGATTTATTTTTTTTATTTAAAGATTGCCATATTTCAGAGAATATCTCATCAAGCATTTCCGATGTATAATATTCATTTTGTTGATTTGTTCTACTATTATGAACTCTAGATATATTCTCTACACTCAGCAAATACTGCATTAACCTATTTTCAATATCGAGAGTCAAAGATTTATTAAATAGTTCATGACCAATCACATACATTGATGATTTTTTTGATTCAGAAAAATCTTCCCAAAATGATTTTGCCTTCGTATCAGCATTAAGATGTTGTCTTGTTCTATTTCTAATATCAGCTGTTTCTCCCACATAAACTTCAAAATTATTTTCACTCTTTTTGTCATTAATGATATATACAGTCGGATATCTCAATAAAAATTTCCCATTTGTTGAAGTATTCCACTTACGCACTGAGTTATCTAAATTCTCTAATGAATAGTTAATATTTTCTATTTTTAATAAGTTTCCCATTATATCACCTATCAATTTCTCATATATACATCTCTATTTTATCAATTTTGTGCTAAATTAATATACTTTTTTATTTTTATTGAGAAAAAATTGTAATCATCGAGATAGTATACTATGTACATGATACTCAAGTTACGTGAATACCTTAAACCATCCAACTGTTGCATAATTAATTCTCTAACAATTATTTACCTTGATTATTCACAATATTATTTATTTTATAAATTAAGTTATATATAACTAAAATTATTAAATTAAAATGATTCTATATATAATAATCGCCTAAAAATCAAATAAACATTTGATCTAATATATCTATTTTGTGTAGTATCATATAATATTAAAGAAAAACTAATAACTCCTTAAACAATCTTAAACATAAAATTGCTTAAAATAATATGTACATGTTCTTTCTTAATACACTAAAAACCTTATCCCTTATGGTACGCTTTCCTGAGTTAGTGATATTCCTAAAAAAACTCTTATCGATTAATTCGTTAAGTGTCTTCACTATATTTAACCAGTATTTCTACTGATTTTTTAAACCTCTTTTTCACCTTAAATTAAGACTTTTCAATCTATAATTTGCTTTAAACTTTCACCTATCTTATCTAATTTAATTACCATTTCATTTCCTGCAAATACATATTCAGTCTTTTTTATAATGCCATTTATTTCATACTTATCAGAAACAATTCTTAATATGTTACCATCATAACTTTTAATAAACGACTCTATATATGCATCTTTTTCTTTATCATGAAAGCTAGATATTGATCCCTTTATAATTCCTCTAAAATCTTTAACCGTTAGTAGTGCAGGATTATAAGCAACCACATTGTCAATATCATTACTAACATCTATGATAATCGCATCACGGCCACCCAAAGAGTGACCTGTGATCGTATCTATCTCATAGTCTTTTTTAATATCTTTGATAAATTGTTGCGTGTTTTTAAAATGCGCATCTTTATCTGTAATAGTGTTTAATACAATGTTTGCATCTGCGGCAAAATCTAGCATTGACCATCTATTGCCTCTTGTTTATCCTTAATAAAATTAAAGGGGTTAAGCGTATTTTTTAATTGTTCCCCATATACATTTGTCCCTGCCATTCCCCCAGTCACTTTTCCTGTATCTTGATTTAAAAAGGCAGTTGACGTCGTTTCTTTATTAGGATTCGTGTAGCTATCTACATACTCAAGATTTGAAGGAAACTCTTTGCCATTCTTTAATTTCTGTATTTGCATTTCAATTTTATTTTTATCTAACCCATTAGTATTCGCATTTTCTATTTCTTAACTAATTGACTATATTGTACTAGTTTCTTCTGAATTATTAGTTAAACTCTCCACTTTTATTTGATAATCTTTTTGAGCCATAACTACTCACCCTTACTTGGATTAAAGTTCATAAAATCAGAAAAATATATATTTTCTCCACTTTTTTCTACAAAAGTAATTTCAAGATCTTTATATCCCACTGATGATTCTTTTAAATCACCAGTTCCTTTTAATAATAATTTAGGTGCTTGCTTAGTTGGAATATCATATCGCTTTCTTAATTGTTTTACATTGTAATTATTATTTTCTAAATCATATTCTGCCGAATAGCTAGGTACATTGGGATTATATGAAATATCTCCATTTTTATAATCATTTAAATCTTTAAAGTTTGCGTATTGCGCAAAGAATTTAAAATTTTCTATTTCACTTTTTAGTCTATTATCAATGCTTTTTTCAATCGGAATTATTTTATTATCTTTCATTTTTATTGGATACTTTTTATCATGATGATGGGGTCTTCCTTTTTTATCATAAGTGACTTTGCTTATAATATATTCACCTTTAGATGTCCTAGTATTTCTATCTATATCTAATTTCATACTTCTTGTTTCAAGGTCATCACCTTTACGTTGAATAGCCATTTCAGAGTAAAGTGTCCATGTCCCTTTATCATCTTTATCAAATTCTTCATCTCGATAACCTTCTTTATCGTATAGTTCCTCAAGATTTTTGATAGGATACATACTTAATGTCTTATTAAAACTTTTTTTGATTTCCGTTTCTTTACTATCGTCTTTATTCATAAATCCACATCCACCAATAAAAATCGTTATTAATAAAAAACTGATGCATAAAAGTAACTTTTTCGAATGTTTCACATTTTCACATCTCTCTGTTTTTGAATTCTTTTTTTAAATCATGGTATCTACATATACATATTGAGTTATAATGCAAATCTCTCTTTCATATTATCAAACAATAAACACCCATTCATTTTAATTTATTTTTTGTATATTATTGTTACGTTTATATAGTATGAAAACCACATAGTCATCTTTATGTATAACTACGTGGTTGCTAATTATTTTTACTTCTAAGTAGTTTTATTAATTTTAGTAATCATTTCACGAGTGCGACCATGACAAATTATAATGGTATACGAGTGACATGTAGTTTAAAACTATACGCTTCATCTTAGTAGAGATTTTCTTAAGTGTAGCGTAATTATTTTCAGGTAATATACGAGCCAATTAAGTATACTCAGATGATCAAATATATATAAACAATCAGCGTGATTACGAAAAAGAATAAATTTAAGCACTTCGACAGAAATAGTAATACCACGCGTTAATTCTCTCATACGACGGTCTCAAAATGATTGAATTTATCGAGTGTCTAAGCAATTTAAAAATGTCATAAATGGATACCTAAAAAAACACATACATGTTCTGTCAAAATCAAATCGATGTCTAAACTTTGTTGTATACACACCTAGGAGTCTTAAATGAACAACGAGACCTGCTTAATACACATTTCGACTTAATTGAACAAGAATTATAGAAAGACTTGAGCAAATAATGAAAGAAAATGGGGCGTGTGATTTTAAAAAGTTGAAAAAATGATTGGATGTTGATAAAGATTAAATTAAAAACCTCCCCATCTTACCCACACGAAAATGTGTAGGTAAGATGGGGAGCTATAGTTTTATAATCATTTTTTATAATAAAAAAGTGATTTAATACGTTATAATTCATTTAATGACTTATTTATTTTTAGTTCAATTGGACCTTTTTTACCTCTTTTATTTTTGAGTTCAGAATATAATCCTTCATTTTATTACTATCATCACAAATTCTAGGAGTATTCTTTTTACTACATAGTTTCCTGTATTTTTGTCAGTTTTAAATAGATTTTGTATTTTTTGGCTGTATTCTTTATTAAAAGTAAAGGATTTGTAATTTTCTCCATATGTTATTAATGGTTAATAGCTACCCTCTTTATTTCCAATACATGTTCCGGGAATAATATTACAATGTCCAGTCAAATCGTTTTTTTCTTCTGAAATTCCAGGTAAATGATGATCAATCACATCATCAATATCAATTTCATCTCCTAAATTTTCAGCAAAAAATCTTTTTAATTGCTCCTTACTTCTATCCCCTTTTAAAGGCCATTCAATAATAGTTTCACTTTCAATAACCGTATATATCATATAATGATTGTCTTCATCTTTTGTCATACAAAAAAATGGGTCTTATATTATCTGATAATACATCTTTAGACATAGAAGTTGTCGCGTGACAAAAACTATATAAAAATATAAGGGTCTTCATTTTAATCTTTTTTTAAACCATCGAAATACAACATCAGATTAGCATCTTGCAATTCAATATGTACAAACTTTCTATAAGTATGAGGAACCAATATAATATTTTTTCCCAAAAATAACCTCCATTCATAATTAGAAATGACTAATAATTTTATTTCTAGGTATTCATAAGTGAATGTATAAAAATACTGACAGCTGAGTAAATTTACTTAATACTTTTTTCATGACTAACCGATATTGATATAGAACTATGATAAACTCATTTCCTAGTTATTTTTTAGTATTTAGGTTCTCTAATCTTTCCAACTTAATATATAATATTATTTTAACACTATATAATTATTATTTAATTCATCAATAAAATTAACGTCTTTTTCTTCTTTTTCGCTTAAAGCAGTAATATCTAGAGGTAAGTTCACTAAATTTGATAGCTTTTTCTTAAATTTATACAAATCTTTTCTAAAATCACTTGAATAATACTTATAAATTATTACTATATCGATATCATTTGAGTTTTTTTTATCCGTTAAATAAGAACCAAAAACATATATCCTATTAAAAGTTTTATAAAATTCCATTTCTTTTTTAAATTTATTATTATTTAATTTTATGAACATAAGAAAAATACTCGTTTTTAGTTAGTAATTTTATTTCCATAGTAGAAGCAAGCTCTCTAGCCTCTTTAGATATACTTTTATCATCATTCCAACCATGTAAATTAACAACAATTGTGCCTTGTGAAAAAGCTTTCCTATATAAGTATTCTTGTGTCAAACAATATTCGTATACAAACACTATATTATAAGAATTGATAATTATTTCTCTTAAACTAGGTAACGCTTTGAAATGAAATGTAATTTTATTGTTATTTAGATATTTCAAAGCAAAATTCAAATCGTCCATTCTAACTTTAGTTTTTCTAAAACACTTATGAGAATGACATAATTGTTTTAATCGAGGTAAATTATCTAAATATATTTTTTCATTTTCTCCTAATTTATTTAATTGTATATATGGTCTTTCTTTTGCCAAATTTACATGATCAAATTTATTATTTCTTAAATATACACTTATTAAACTTTCTATAGATGCAACTGATTGCAAAAATGATTCGTGAAAATCTTGTTCGATACCAAATATTGAATTTAATTTTTTTGGATATAACATTTTACGTATTTTTTCCTCATCAGACCGACTTCTTTGGAACTCATCAACGTGTAAAATAAAATTGTTTATTGTTTTTCTATTAGAATCATCACTATACTTATAATCTTCAAATAAATGTCTATTTTTGTTTATCAAGTTTTTTATTTTACTGTTATTAACTATAATGTTTTTTTCAAATTTTTCCCATTGATTTTTATTACTATCTAAATAATAATTGTTGTAAATTAATTGATTTTCCAACAAAATAGGTCTTACTTCCTTTTCCAATTCTTCAAAGCTTAAGAATTTTTTTTCTATTATTTTATTTAAATCATTTTTTCTTTCTTTTTTCCAACTTTTTATTTCTTCTATAGTAAATTCTTTATTTTTATCAAAACGGGTATGACAATTCGGGCATAATATTATTAAATTTTCATAACTATTATCTTGAGATTGACAATATTCAATTATATGAGCTTTCTCACTTATATCTAAATCAAAATTAACTATTTTTTCCTTGCATTCAGGATTTAAACAAACCCCTAATGATTCAGCATATAAACTTCTTTCAACTTTTATAGGTATCTTTTTTCTATTCATCTATAATTCTCCTTTTTTATGTTTTTAAAATATAATATTTATATTAAAAATTAAGCTATGCTGGCTATGAAATATTTATTAGTATTTTGAATTATTACTCCCTCGACAACAATGATTAGAACAAAAAAAGTTGGATATAGAGTATTTCCTTTTCAATCTTCGACTGTCATGTTTTAAATGCCTAAGATAAATATTTAAGTATCGTACTCTATTTTTCTAGGAATTATGTCACAGACTCTCGTATTTTTTATTGAATTTCACTTATTGTCTTACACTTTTAATTCGCCCATAATTTTTCAAGGTAAATAGATATGTTTCTCTCACGACTTTATCATTTTCTTAAAGTGCTGATGACAGCTTAGGTGCGTTCATATTTCATATCTTTCCCTATACTAAGCTCTTTAAATTACTTAACTTTATATCATTAGTTGTATTCTTTCACTTTTTCTCATCTCAAAATTCAACTCCTTTATTTTAATTCTATGCCAGTTAAACTAGCAAATTCTAATTCTTCATTAACTTTCACAATAAATAAAAATACTACTATAAGAATCTCTATATAATTAAATTTATGAATATCCGAATCATTTTCTTTCTCTGAAATTCTAGAAAATTTTCCATGAATGTATTTATTTCTTAGACCTAAAGAATTATCAAAATTTTTATTGTCTAATATATATTTTAAATAATCTAACTCACTTTTTGAAAAAAGCAAATTAGAGGTTTTAAAATATTTTTTTTTAACTCCCTCATAAAGAATATTAAGTTCATCATCATTTAAATAAATAGAATTCAAATACCCATACTTCCAAATTTTGAAAATAAGAATAATATAACGTTCGTTTTCAAACTCTATTTTTTTGTTATTTTCAATCAAAACTATTTTTTCTGATTCAAGAAAATCAATATATTTTTTTTGAACGTTATTCAATTCATTATATTCAAGACCTTCAAATATTTTTTCTGCTAAACATTTATATGTTTTTTCTTTTTTACTATAGAAAGAAAAAATAGTTGAATTGGAGAAAAGATTTTCACATATTTTTGCGATTGTGTCATTACTCAAATAAAAATACTTATCTTGTATAAATGAAGTTAAATTGTCATAACTCACCTGATCTCCTAAAGCTTCAAATTGCTCATCAAAAATTTCATGTTCTTTTCTAATTAAATAAAATTGTTTAATTAAACTCTCAAATCGTGTCAATAATATGATTATTTTGTCATGAAAATCGATATGTGTAGGAATTTCTTCAATAAAGAAAGAATTAATATTAAATTCTTCAGGTACATATTCATTAAAATATGCTGCATAAATATTTGTTAGTTCAATACCTTTAAAGTTTAATAAGTCATAATAAATCATAAATAACGATTTATATATATTAATCATGTATTCTTGTTCAAAGTACACTTTATAACTTTCTTTAGTAAATTTTTGTAATTTATTTAAAAAGTTATTATCATCGTAATTTATTACAAAATTAAAAATTCCATTTCCATTAACAATACCTATTAAATCAATTATATTATTTAATACCATTCTTAAATCTGTATATTCTTTTAAAAATCTTTTATTCATAGTAATTGTTAATTCATTTTGATCATTAAAATTATAGCTAACTATTTGTTTTACATTTTCATCCATAATTATATTAAATGAAAATCTCATATAATTATTTTTTTGAAAAATCTTTTCATTTTCTAATTTAAGTAAGTTTCTAGCTTTCACTTTATTTTTATAATCTATTTTAAAATCTCTAATTTTTGTGTTTTTGGATATAACTTCAAGCGTAAATAAATTTAATCTTTTAAATTCAAGATATCTATCTATTAAATCATTAAAATCGCTTATATTAAAAGACTTAGGGATATAAATATTTGTATCATTATCAAATTCTTGAATAAATAACTCTAAATATCGAGGGTTATTTAAAATAGTTCTTTTTATAAAATTATCGTATTTATCTACAATTTTCTTTTTAGTCAAAATTGTATTTAACTTCTTTATATATCTATTGTAGTAGTAACTAAATTGATCTTCATTTATGTTTTCAATTAGTTTAAAATTCACAAAAACATCCCAAAAATCATTTATATATTGAATATCTATACATTCATAGTCGTAGAAATTTTCACTTCCTACAATTTTTATACCTTTTCCAATAATAGTTTTACATCGTGTTAACTTTTTATTACATATATCATTATATTCGATGTATAATACATAATTATATAATTCCAAAATTTCATTTATATTTATATTTTCTATTCCGTTTTTTTCAATATTAGAAATAAAACATTCTATAATATTTTTATTCAAATAACTATTTTCATAAAATTTAAAATACTTCATTTAATCACCTGCTATTAATTATTATATTAAATGATATATTATCAAATGTGACAATAAAAATTATTTAACAAAAGTAATTCATATATAATCTAATACGTTTCAATAAAATCAAAATAACTTTATTAATAGCTGACATAAAACCGCATCATTTATGATACACTTCGCCTCTCATGATCTTAAATGCGCGATAAATTTGTTCGATTAATATGACGCGCATCATTTGATGTGGGAAAGTCATATTGCTGAATGATAAAGCATAGTTGCTGCGTTGTAAGACGTCTTGGTGTAAACCATTGGAGCCACCTATGACAAATGTAAAGTCGCTTTGACCTTGTGTCATGCGTGTTTGTAGTTCTTTAGCGAGTCCTTCTGAAGACAACATTTTGCCTTTGATTTCCAACGTGATTACTGTGGATTGAGGTTTAATCTTATTGAGTAGACGTTGGCCTTCTTTTTCTTTGACTTGTTCAATTTCTTTGTCGCTCATATTTTCAGGTGCTTTTTCATCTGGTACTTCTATTAATTCGATTTTCGTGTAAGGCCCTAATCTTTTTTCATATTCTGCAATGGCTTGCTTCCAATATTTTTCTTTTAGTTTTCCAACTGATAAGATAGTAATCTTCATTTTATCCTCCGTAAGAACATAATTTATTCGAGTTATCCACAAGTTATACACTTGTGCACACAATTCCCTCTTAGTATAACAATTAAATTAACATTTTCTTAGTGTTTTTTAAGAATTATACACAGATTCAAAGAAATATCTTGTGAATTTGTGGATAAGTCTGTGAATAATGTGGGTATTTATGTGTGTATTGTACACATTTCTGGATAACTATTGCCTAATCAGTGGATAACTTTACGGTCGTCTTAACGTTATTTTTACAATTATTCCCTATATCACAGACCTTTTAGACTTACTTACTACATATATCATCATTGATATCCTAGTTTTCCACACACATCTTTTTAACCCTAAATTAATATCATCATTATCTTTATGTAAGTGAGCTATCATCTAGCAGTATATGTATCACCCCTACCTGAGTCTAATCAATCATCACTACGACATTCAATCAAATATGTGAGTAATTCGCTTTCACCTCAATTAAGCATGTGATCAATTAAATGAATTCATATTAACTACGATGATATTGACTTGATAAACTCTCACATGACAATGCTTTGAGTTACAACATAACTATGAAAGCAGCGGTAAATCATTTATTGCTTTAAATCATACATGTGTTGAACATAGAAACTCATTTTTATATTAAATAGCATGACCACTAACTATAAATACAATATATTTAAATATTATTTAAATTCCAATTTTTATTTTGTTACAATTTATAAATGTTTTAAATTGTAACTTTATATTTAAGCTTTTATGAGAGTCTTAATATTTTATTTATTCATATTTTTACAACATTACTTTTTTATCAATTAGGAAATGTAATATAAATCACAAAGCGTGTAAGACATCGTTTGCCCTCGACCACGGTGCATTTTCATTTCATTAAAAAAATTCCTAATGCACTAGCCCGTTTAAACTAACACGTAATCATTCCCTGCACTTCTCCTGAAATCTTTTTCCAAAAAAATAACCTACTTAAGCGCAATACTTAAGTAGGTCGTTTGTCTTACCTCTATTCAATTATAGTGTATAAATCGGTGTGGCTTGTGCTTTATCGGTATCGCAAAGCAATACTTCTTTCTCTGTATCGATATCGTGTTCGTTGAGCACTTGTCCAACACTCATGCGTGCGAGGTCTTTCATATTATTGTCTTGTGATAAATGAGAAAGGTATATACGTTTCGTATTACCTGTAATGACATCACTCATCGCAAGGCCTGCATCTTCATTGGATACGTGACCCATATCACTTAAAATACGTTGTTTCGTCTTCCATGGATAGCGACACATGCGTAACATATCGACGTCGTGATTACTTTCAAACATAAAGACATCACTACCTTGAATCATACCTTTCATACGATCTGAAACGTAACCTGTGTCAGTAATCATCGTGAATTTCTTATAGTTATTGTGGAAGATGTAGAATTGTGGATCAATCGCGTCATGTGACACGTTAAATGATTCTATATCAAATCCTGCAAGAGATTTCGTTTCATATGGATTAAAGATAAATTTCTGATCCATTGGAATGCGACTATCTTTCTTCTCTATCGCTTTCCATGTATTCTCATTCGCGTAAATTGGAAGTTTATATTTACGTGCTAAGACACCAAGACCTTTAATATGGTCGATGTGTTCATGTGTCACTAATATTCCGTTTAAATCCTTAATGCTTCTGTCGATTTGGCTGAAAAGTTCTTCCATCTTCTTGCCAGTTAAACCTACATCGACGAGTAGGCTACCTTTCTCACTTTCTACGTAAGTGGCGTTACCTGTACTACCACTTGCTAATACACTCATACGTATCAAGCGACTCATCCTTTCTCATATGTACCATAGTTATTTTGTTTATAGGGGTGCGGGGGAACTCGAGTGTCTTACGCTTTATTGAGATGCTTCGACTAAGTTGGCTTTCACTCAATGTTGATTTTTTATCCTAAATTGCGTAGATATTTTAAAGTTTTGACATTCCTTAATACAGTTATTCAAATATCGAAACGTCACGTCCTCTAAATTTCCTTTATATTATACTATATCAATTTTAAAAGTTGAGTTCCAATAGTCCGTTTATCGAAGACAGTCATTCACCTCTTAAAATGGTACACCGCTTCATAACTACCTTGATATTGAGCCTGGCATTGCATCCTCTTAAACGACCTAACATATCAACCAACATCATTTTTGATATCCACCCTATTTGATTACTCAAGCACTTTCAATACTTAAAAAAGCCTGAAATCACTCATCGGTGTCTCAGGCTTAGTTTATATCATCTTATATAGCTTCATAATTAATCTGTAACTCATCACATGTCGTTGGTTCGATAAATGACTTCCAACATAAATACGCCAAAGTTTGCTCTAGACAGTACAAATTAACGTAACCTTCTATGCTATCGCTTGGCGGTTTCATTCAAACGTCACGTCACTCATCAATAACCTCTAATAATCAATCACTTTCGGATTATGATTTGTAGCTTCTACATAATAGGTTTGAACTTCATCCTTGCCTTTATGTTTTACTTTAATTTCCCAGTTAGGTTGGAGTAATTGAACGTTTGTTTCCTTTACAACTGAATAATAGCCTAGGCGTGCGTCAAGCACTTGATCATTTTGTTTTAGATATCTGTTGTAATAAAGGGCTTCAATAGCTTTACGCGGCGTGATGACTTGCTTCTTCGTGCTATTTGAACCTTTAGCTACTTGTATATCATCCATCGCTGTCTGTTTATAGCTTGTCGCCTTGCCATCGCTCAAATTAAACGTTAGGCGTGCTTTACTATTATTCATAATTGGATAATCTTTATACGTTTGTTCGTAAGTGACTTTGTCTTTAGTTAAATCACTTAATTGATACTCTTTACCGTTAAAGATTTTCTTAGCAATGTACTCTTTGATATCTTGTAAGTTCTTATCACTCACTTGAACGCCTTTATCAATATCTCCTTCAAGTGTTTTATCGGAATCAGACGTTTGCATGCTTGAATGATCTTTCGCATAACTTGAGAAATTCTTTGAACGGGCAGTAATTTGTTCAAGTTCAGTATCTTTCACGCTTTGATTCAAGACATCCTTGGGCACGTCAATTTCTTCTTGTTGAAAGTTGACCTCGTTTACCTTTTCCGAGTCATTAACTTGTGATTTATTCACTTTATCAATATAAACGATGACTAAAAAGATGTTCACAAGAATAAAAACGAAAATGAAAAGTGTCTTCGTGAGTTTCCAGTTCATTTATTCAAGCCTCCCATCTTTATAGGCATACCAATTGCCATCGTATTCTACAAACCAACGTGGTATTAATTCACAGTTACGTTGAACTTCAATATCTTCGTTATTTGCCTTGTCGTCCATATCATAACCAATCGCAATGTTCGTTACCTTTTCAAAATCAATATCAGGATGGTTGGCTAATGCAGAACGCACGGACTCAACGGTAGGGACAGATTTAGATTCTTCACTGTTCAGTGTGACGTCCGTCTTAAGTAGCGAACGTTGATAATCGTAAACGCCTTTATCTCCCCATGTGACTTGGATTTCATTGAAGTTCTGTTTATTAAACGTTGGGTGCCCGTTGAGGAATCGTTGATATGTGAGTTTCCCCGTTCTATTATCTGTTTTAAATAGGCGATAATCTTCATTTAAGAAGCCACCATGACTATTTATAAACTCGTATGTGCCTGGGATGGTTTCTTGCATGTTGCTTGAACTTTTTGCGTCTTCAGATAAATTCTTATAATGATACATTTCATCTTTATCATTGTAGTTGGCGACACCAGTATTGTTGTTGTATGTTGTCGTACCACTTTGAGAGCTACGAACAATCGTTGAATCATCAAATAGTATTGAGTTCATGCGTTCAACACTAATCGTATTGAAGACCATGCGATACGTCTTTAAGTCTTTCGGTTTGCTTGGTGCAAACACGTGTGTTGCTTTGTCGATTGTATCTTTATTCGTGATGATTTCCGTATAGGGCTGCATGTCAGGTTCGATACTTTTAAAAGCTTTGTCAACATTATTCCCTTTCATGGTTGTCTTAAGTTTAACTACTTCATGACGGTCTTTGCTAATCGCATATAGTACGACGTGGTTATTATGATCTTGATCGATAAGAAGGCGATCAAAATTAAAGTTATTCGGCACTTTCGCATCGATATCGAGTACTTGACTTAAATATGTTGAAAGTGGCAAATCATATGTGAAATCTAGGACGATAAAGTCGTTGCTTAGTTCAGGGATAACAAGGTTATGTTCCCTTTTCAGATGTGATACAGATTTAACTTCTTGATTCTTTAAAGGTTGAATCATCTTATCTAAGACTGCACCTGATGCTACTGTTCCTTGAGATTTATCATCTCTAGAATGCACGATTTGAAATGGTGTGATTGTTCCTTCCATTTCTGCAGTCATTGGTTTAGTAAGTGGTTTAGGCTTATCACTTTTACTATTATCCGTGTTATCAATATTTGAAAGGTCTGGAGAAAAGTTCCAGACCATGTATGTCAAAACGATACTCATCAAGACGAGTAGGACTAAAATAATTGATTTAGTATGTTCTTTGTTATTCATCCCAATCACCGTCTTCAATGATTTCGCAAGGAAGTGTAATAAAGATTGACGTACCTTGTCCTTCTACACTGTTAGCCCAAATTCGACCGTTATGTGCTTCGACAATCTCTTTGGAAATAGCTAGACCAAGTCCTGTACCACCCATCTTACGTGTACGTGCTTTATCTACACGATAGAATCTATCAAATATTTTATCTACTTTGTTAATCGGTATTCCAATACCATTATCTTTAATACGAATCGTCATTCTATTGTAAAGTGCATTTTGTTTCACATGAAACTCAACACGTTTCTCGCCACGTGAATATTTCATTGCATTGGTAATGACATTATCAAATACTTGTGTCATCTTGTCTGGATCGATTTCAGCAAAGATGGTTTGCTGTGGAATTTCGCGTACGAATGTTGTATCTTTCGCTGCCATTTCATGACGGTTAATAATTTTGTTGATAAACATATTGAAGTCGATAATTTCTTTCGTAATTTGATCTGACTCATTATCCATTTTAGATAATTGAAGTAAATCATTCACTAAACGAATCATACGTTCAGTCTCTTCGCATGTGACAGATAGGAATGATGGTGCCAATTCTTTATCTTGCCAAGCACCTTCTTCAAGTGCTTCGATATAGCTATTCATCGATGTCAGTGGTGTACGTAATTCGTGTGAAACATTTGCAACGAATTCGCGACGTTCACGTTCGACTTGTTGTTGTTCTGTGACATCATGTAGTACGGCAATGTAACCTGTCACGAAACCTGTTTCTTGTACAATCGTACTAAAGTTTACGCGTGCAATAATGCCTTCTTCTTCGTTAATATCTAACAAGAAGGAATCACTATTTTCTTGAATTTCTTCTAATGAGAATTCATTTTCTAAGTTAAGGACACCAAGCATGTAGTAGCCGATGACATCTTCTTTTGCGAGACCGAGCATTTTCAGCGCCATGTCGTTTGCAATACGTACACGTCCACGACGATCTGTCGCAAGAATACCATCGCTCATATGTGTGATAACAGAATCTAGACGACGTTTCTCACTTTCTGTATTCGCTTGTGCTTCTTGGACACGTTTCGATAAGTTATTGAAGGCAAGCGCGAGCTCACCGATTTCATCATTACCGTATATCTTCACTCGTTGCGTGTAGTTACCTTTAGACATCTCAACGGTTTGGTTACGCATATCGGTTATCGGCTTAGTAATCGTTCGTGCAATGAAGAATCCTAGTATCACTGTAATAAATAGTGATATCGCTGTCCCTACGATGAATATCTGATTAATGTTGTTCAGCTGATTGTATACATCATTAATTTTCGATTCTATGTATATATCACCGATTGTCTGTTTATCGACTTTAACCGGTATATTATATACCCAAACACGCTCTTTACCACTTCCGTAATCCTTAAGAACCATATGATCATTCGTTTGTCCTAAGGAGAGCGCCTTTTGAACTGAACCGTCGTTAACCTTTTGATTGATAAGACCACGGTTAGACTGCTTAGTTGTTGCCATGATGATTTGGTCTTTATCAATAAAGCGTATTTCTCCTATTTCTTGGCGATTCGCATATTCATTCAAAAGGTCTTGGATATCCTTTTGAGCGTTGACTGAACCTTTATCTTTATCTTTATAAACCTTTTCAATATTGACGTCTAATTGCTTCGCATATTGTGTTATGTTCTTCTTGAAGTTATCGAGTAATTCCTTTTCTAAACTATTCGTAAAATACAAACCGATGATTTGCATACCAATAATAATGAGTAGTACATAAACAATAACGAGTTTCGTGTGAAGGGATTGTAGTTGTTTAAGCCACTTCATAAGACGCTCCCTCTAATCATGTTGTTGGAGGAAGTATCCAACGCCTCTACGTGTCACAATGTATTCTGGATGAGATGGATCATCTTCAATTTTTTCTCTTAAACGGCGAATTGTTACGTCCACAGTACGAACATCACCGAAATAATCGTAACCCCACACTGTTTGTAGTAAGTGTTCACGTGTCATGACTTGACCCATATGTTTAGAAAGATAATGGAACAGCTCGAATTCACGATGCGTTAATTCAATGTCTTCTCCACGTTTTTTAATTGAATATGCATCTGGATAAATCACAATATCTTTAATTGTAATTTCATTTGTCGCACCACTTACTTCTTGGGCTGGTTGTGAATAATGACGGCGTAAGTTCGCTTTCACACGTGCGATGAGTTCACGAGTACTAAATGGTTTAGTTACGTAGTCATCTGCACCTAATTCAAGACCTAAAACTTTATCAATTTCAGAATCTTTCGCTGTCAGCATGATAATTGGCATTTCATACTTTTTACGCACTTCACGACACACTTCCATACCATCTCTACCAGGTAACATGATATCAAGTAAGACGATATCTGGTTCTTCTTCATAGATTAAATCTACTGCGTCATTACCGTCATAAGCGCAATATACGTCGTAACCTTCTTTTTTTAAATTAAATTCTAAAATATCAGCAATTGGTTTTTCATCGTCAACTACAACAACTTTTCTAGCCATATATTATAAACCTCTTTTCTCAAAGTGTAGTTCTTCCGTTCGTTTACATTGCTAATGTTATATCAAATTTTCGAAGTGCTTCATTATTATTCTGTTCTCTATATAACATATAGCTACCTATTATATAATTTACCATTTATGAACGGTTAATTCTATTTTAGTATTTAAAATTATAGAATAATATTATTTATAATTTTACCATTGAAATACAGTTCCGCAAAATAAGTTAGACTTTTGCAATATGCTTGACGCTTTTGTTTAGCTTTATCATCATATTTTATCGTTTTCGTATATGTAAAAGTGCAGTAATGACAGTGTTTGTAATGATAGAAATATAAGCATGTATAGGAATATTAAGTTTTCATTGCATGTTAAAAAAGTAGGTAGTGTGAATCAGAAAGATTAATAAAGTGAAGGTACATTGTTGTATGTAAAAAAGCATAAAAAAATGCCTACCCTATTGGGTAGGCAATACGGTCCCGACGGGAATCGAACCCGCGATCTCCTGCGTGACAGGCAGGCGTGTTAACCGCTACACTACGGGACCTAGAATGGTGACTCCTACGGGACTCGAACCCGTGTTACCGCCGTGAAAGGGCGGTGTCTTAACCGCTTGACCAAGGAGCCGTTCTTAAGCACAAGATAGATTATAGCATAGCTCTACTTTTGATGACAAGATATTTTTTACATAAATTTAATAATATTTTTGTTTCGTTAATCAACCAACACAATCATGCTATGAAGCTTACTGTGGAGAAGAATAAAACCATTGATTTCATTCAAAACTCATTTCAAATTGCTGTTTTAAAATAAAACTGGAGTAGAACAAAAGGAGATGAAAGTCATTGACCTACTCCAAAATAAATAACAAGCGACCATTATGTTGTGGCCGCTTGTTTAAAGATGATTCACTGCAAATATTGATAGATATGAGTTAGAAAGCTTTTTTACTTTCATGCATATAGCAAGCACTAAGAATGATATTAATCATTTCGCTCAATGCTCTAATTAAACAAAACTCACATGCTTTCTTGATGCTTTATTCTACCAAAGTTGCTCTAATAAATTCGTTTGTTCGCGGTCTGGACCTACTGAGAAGATTGAAATATGGACACCGCATAATTCTGAAATACGCTCTAAGTAATTACGTGCATTCTCAGGGAGTTCATCTAAACTACGGCAACCTGTAATATCTTCAGTCCAACCTGGAAGCTCTTCGAAGATAGGTTTACAACGTCTTAATTGATCTAAGTTTGCTGGGTATTCAGTAATTTTTTCACCATCTAATTCGTAAGCAGTACAAATTTTAACTGTGTCTAATCCTGTTAAGACGTCGATGGAGTTAATTGAAAGATCTGTGATACCACTTACACGACGTGAATGACGTAATACAACTGAGTCAAACCAACCTACACGACGTGGACGTCCAGTAGTTGTACCATATTCACGACCCACTTCTCTAATATGATGGCCATCTTCATCAAAGAGTTCAGTTGGGAATGGACCGTCACCCACACGAGATGTATATGATTTACATACACCAATCACTTTAGACACTGATGTTGGGCCAACACCTGTACCTACTGTAACGTTACCTGCAACTGGATTACTAGATGTAACGAATGGGTATGTACCATGGTCAATATCTAACATGACACCTTGTGCCCCTTCGAATAATACCTTTTCATCAGCCACATTTGCATCGTCTAAAATTTTAGCTGTGTCTGTCACATAGTCTTTTAAACGTTGACCTGCAGCATAATATTCATCAAAGATTTCATCGAATGTTGGACAAGTTTCATTAAACATGCCTTTAAAGTATGCGTTTTTATATTCAATATTTTCTTTGAGTCGGCGTTCGAATGTTTCCTTTTCTAATAAGTCTGCCATGCGAATACCGATACGTTGTGCTTTATCTACGTATGCTGGGCCGATACCTTTTTTCGTTGTACCGATTTTATTATCGCCACGACGACGTTCTTCATATTCGTCTTGAGCTAGGTGATAAGGTAAAATGACTTGTGCGCGATTTGAGATACGTAGGTTGTCAGTTGAAATGCCACGTTCATTTAACCCATCTAATTCTTTTAATAATGCGACTGGATCTACAACTACACCGTTACCGATTACAGCTAATTTATCTTTATAAAAGATACCTGATGGTACTAAGTGTAATTTGTAAGTTTCTCCACCAAATTGAATCGTATGTCCCGCATTGTTACCACCAGAAAATCTAGCAATTACGTCTGCTTGCTCTGCTAAAAAGTCTGTTATTTTACCTTTACCTTCGTCTCCCCATTGTGTCCCAACTACTACGATTGATGACATATGAGCACCTCCAAGTTTTTCTCGTTTAACCACTAGGTATTTTACCAATATGATTTTGAATTTGCAAATAAAAATCGAACATTAATCAGCGTTCGATAACGCATCATCTTTCAGTATATTTTCTGTGTAAAATCACTTCCAAACGTTTCTATGACAGTTGTTTAAAGGATGTCTAAGTAAAATGCATACACATACTTCCCACATTTTCAAAAGAGAAAAACAAAATAAAAACCGTACAATAAATAGTTTTTAACAATTATTGTACGGAAAAATATTTTTTATGACATATCTGCATGAGCATAATCAATATCTGTAAATTTATTGTATTGTTTCATAAAGTGAAGTTTCACAGTACCTGTTGGACCGTTACGCTGCTTGGCGATGATGATTTCAATTTCACCGTTATCATCATTTGTCTGTGGTTCAAAACCAGCATCGTCATCATCTTCATCACCTTCACCACGATTATAATAATCATCACGATATAAGAAAGCGACGATGTCGGCATCTTGTTCTATAGACCCAGATTCACGAATATCACTCATCATAGGACGTTTGTCTTGTCGTTGTTCAACGCCACGTGATAACTGACTCAGTGCAATAACTGGACATTCTAATTCACGTGCAATCGCCTTAAGTGTACGTGAAATCTCTGAAACTTCTTGTTGACGGTTATCTGAGAAACGTGATCCGCTTCCTTGAATCAATTGTAGATAATCAATCACAATCATATCAAGACCGTGCTCTTGTTTGAGTCGACGACATTTAGAACGTAAATCATTGATACGGATACCTGGCGTATCGTCTATGAAGATTTTAGTTCGTGATAGCTTACCTACCGCAATCGTAAAGCGACTCCAATCTTCTTCAGTCATCGTCCCAGTTCTTAAACGATTGGAATCAACGTTACCAGAACTACAAATCATACGTGTTGCCAATTGGTCGGCGCCCATCTCAAGTGAGAAGATACCGACAGTATACATATCTTCATGCGTGGCAACCTTTTGCGCAATATTTAAGGCAAAGGCAGTCTTACCTACTGAAGGACGTGCCGCTAGAATGATTAAATCATTACGGTTAAAACCAGCAGTCATTTGGTCTAAGTCACGATAACCAGTTGGAATACCTGGTGTTTGACCACTATTTTGGTCAAGTTCTTCTGCGGTTTCGTATACCTGTCCTAAGACATCTCTAATATCTTTAAAACCATCACTTTCTCTTGTAGAAGATAGTTCTAAAATACGTCGTTCGGCGTCACTTAAAATCGTATCTAATTCTAATTCATCATTATAGCCATCATTCGCTATACTATCAGCAGTTTGAATAAGTTTCCGTTTCAACGCATGTTTAAAAACGATATCCGTATAGTACTGAACGTTTCGCGTTGTCGGTACACTCGTCGATAGTTCGGCGAGATATTGAGGGCCACCCGCTTCGTTTAAGCTACCTTCACTTGATAATTGATCCATCAATGTGACAACATCAATTTCTTTATTATCCTCATTTAGGTGCATCATTGCTCGAAAAATATGTTGATGGGCGCCTCTATAAAACGACTCAGGAAGCAAAACTTCCTGAGTAGTATTAATGAGTTCTGGATCTATAATAATGGCACCTAAGACAGATTGTTCAGCTTCATTGCTATGTGGCATTTGATTTTGCTCATACATTCCATCCATTATCTACTTACACCTCTTATTTCAATCCATCTTTTATTTTATCGTCATCTGATATTATCACGAGATACACTACAGGTATTTCAGAGGTTAACAAATTGTATAAGTCATACATCTTATATAATTGCACCTATAATAGTAATCATGTACTATCCTCGCGTCATATCTTTAAATTATTGTTCTACAGTGTGCACACGGATTGTACCTTCGACTTCTTTGTCTAATTTCACTGGAACGTTAGTATATCCTAGTGCGTGAATACCATGTGGTAAGTCCATTTTACGTTTGTCGATTTTAATATCATGTTGTTTTTTTAGCGCTTCGGCAATTTGTTTCGTACTGATTGAACCAAATAGTTTGCCGCCTTCACCTGTTTTAGCTGATACTTCAACTTCGATATCTTTTAACTGTTCTTTAAGTGCTTTTGCATCATCGATTTCTTGTTGTCTATCTGCTGCTGCACGTTTATTTTGCTGTTCTAATTGTTTTAAGTTACCAGGAGTTGCTTCTACAGCATATTTATTTTTAAGTAAGAAGTTATTTGCGTAACCTACTGGTACATCTTTAACTTCGCCTTTTTTACCTTTACCTTTAACATCTTGTGTGAAAATTACTTTCATGCGTCTTCACTCCTACTCATTTGTTCTGTAATTGCTTGTTGTAATTGTTCTATTGCTTCATCTATTGTCGCACCTTTTATTTGTGTCGCAGCATTTGTCAGATGGCCACCGCCACCTAACGCTTCCATTGTTAATTGAACATTTATGGAACCTAATGAACGTGCTGAGATACCGATTAGGTTGTCTTCACGTTTAGCTACTACATAAGATGCTTCAATGCCTTCTAAACTTAACAACTCGTCGGCAGCTTGTGCAACCGTTACAGGATGATAAATTTTATCATCTGAACCATGTGCAATGGCTACACCTTGATCTTGTATCTTAACTGTTCTTATCAATTCTGAACGATTGATATACGTATCGAC
This sequence comes from Staphylococcus sp. MSU001, assembly GCF_052976705.1. Taxonomy (NCBI): domain Bacteria; kingdom Bacillati; phylum Bacillota; class Bacilli; order Caryophanales; family Staphylococcaceae; genus Staphylococcus; species Staphylococcus sp. MSU001. Next base: position 65,181 of record NZ_JBRIKK010000003.1, on the reverse strand, counting down.
ATCATCTTTTAAGAAATGCTGCGTTAAGATTGTATCAGCGCCATGTGCACGTAAATAACTTGCGGCATCAAATGTTCTGGAACCTGTTCTTAACGTAAAGTTTCTTGTATCTACTATAATACCTGCATACATAACAGTTGATTCTAAACGAGTCAATCTCTGTTCAGTTGGTTGATATTCTAGTAATTCCGTTACGAGCTCAGCAGTTGAGCTAGCGTAAGGTTCCATATACACAAGTAATGGATTTGAAATAAAGCTTTCGCCACGTCTATGATGATCAATGACTACTTTGCGGTTTGCTTTATTTAAGACATTTTCATCTAAGACCATTTCAGGTTTATGTGTATCTACAACAACGACAGTCGTCTTGGAAGTCATCATATCCCAAGCCTCATCTGATGTTACAAAGCGTTCTTTTAGTTCCGGTTTCTTATCAATCTCATCCATAACACGACGTAATGTCGGATCAATATCAGAATCATTAAGAACGATAAATGCCTCTAAATTATTCATTGATGCAAAGCGCGAAACTCCGATAGCTGCACCTATAGCATCTAAATCTGGTCGCTTATGTCCCATAACGATAACTTTATCGCCTTCAGTAAGAATATCTTTGAGAGCATGTGAAATCACACGCGCACGTACACGCGTACGTTTTTCCATAGGGTCAGTCTTACCACCATAGAATCTTACATTGCCGTTCATATTCTTAATTGCAACTTGGTCACCACCACGACCTAACGCGAGGTCTAAACCAGATTGTGATAATTCACCTAAATCAATAAGGTTCTCAGTACCTTCACCTACACCAATACTTAAAGTTAGTTGTGCGCGGTAACCCACACTCTTTTCTCTTAATTGGCTTAAGATTTCAAAATTAGAATCTTCTAGTTCAGCCAATATTTTTTGGTTAAAGTAAGCTACAAATTGATCTGAGTTGTAACGTTTGAAGTAAATATTGTAATCCTGTGCCCAACGACTAATCACACGTGTCACCATAGAGTTAATTTCAGAACGTTGTGTATCGTTCATGTTTTGAGTGATTTCATCGTAATTATCTAAAAATATTGTTGCAATAATCGGCTTTGAATCTTCATATAGTTCGTTTGTACGTTCAGTTTCAGTCATATCAAAGAAGTATAAACAATGCTCGTTTTCTGAATATCGTACATGATAGTAATAATTGTTGTTTTCTATTTCTACTTCTTGAACTTTTTCCAGTTGTTTTAATATGTTAGGGAAGACTTCATTGACATTTTCAGAAATCACATTCGTTTCAATGTGATCTGTCATAAATTGGTTCATCCACTCAATGTGATTATCTTCATCTAACACAATCATCCCTATAGGCAAGTGCTTAATCGCCTTATTACTACTTGCCGAGATGTGACCACTTAAATCATCCACATAATTATCCATTTTTAGAAATGCTTTTCTCAATAACACGCCACTAATAATAATCATCACAATAAGTATAGCTGTAGCAATACCTGCCACTAGTTGGTTAAAAATAAACCACACGATGACAAGTGCTATAGCAGTGAGTACCATTAAAATAAACGGTATGAGCAAAGCTTTTTTAGTGGATTGACGGTTCATTCTTCCACCTCTAATCACTTTTTAATCATCATTTTTTTATTATTTTCTTTAAATTAATACATAAATCAATTACCCCAAGTAATCCAACAATATGCGTTGCCGGTGTAAGAAGTGTCCCTACTACCATAACAAGAATTGTTGCGAAGTTCGGCCATCTTTTAGCTTTACCAAAGAAGTGAATGACACTTAATCCTTGGATGTACATCACTAATGATAACACAACATCAAAGTTTAACACGATGCTTTGGAACGTACTTGGTTCACTTGCAATCATGACACAAATAAGTACTATAAGATAAAACCATAGTAAATTACGGCTCATTTGCCATGCGAATAAAGGTTTAAAAATAGGTGTTGCTACTTTAAATTTACGTAAAATTGGAAATGTAATAATCAGATTAATTAAGACAAAAATGAAAATAACTATAATTAGAAAACTAGGGAGTTGGACCGTCATTTGTCGGAAACTTTCCTCAAGAATCTGTCTATAGTTTGAATCGATTCCACTTGTTAAGAAAGCCTCATGCATTGCATTTTTAAAAGGCTTAATTAATACAGCTGCCGTCGGAATTTTATCGAATGTTTGTAATAACATCCATCCAATAAGTGTAACTAAACTTAATGAAGCTGTTGAAATATAAAGAATTCGTTCTTTAGATGTTCTTTCCTTAAGTAATTGTCCGATAATCGCACTTAATAATAAGATTAAGACCATCATACTTAAGACAAATGTATTACCTAATAATGTTGTAAGTACAACTGTTACTAATGCGCTAATTCCGAATGATTGTATGGAACGATTCCACAAAACAATACCGGGAATCGTTGCAAATAAACATAAAATCAAGCCGAGAACAGGTAATACATGTGTTGCTAAAGCGACTACTAATAATGAAATAATTGCTAAAATAGTTGCTTTAGGTTGTATTTTTGAAAACACATACGCCACTCCCATACTTTTTGACTATAACTCCTATTTTAACCTCTTTGCTAAAATTTAACAATAAAGTAAAGCCATACTACCAGTGATAGGTTTATGCATAGATACGACATATGAAATAAACTTTGCTTATATAATTCTTTGTATGACTATTTTCATGCCAAAGAAAAATTTACCTACTCTGCACTGTTTAGTATTTCTTATGTGTGCTCATGGGGATTGTGTTCTATTATAAAACTTTACTATTTACGTCGGAATTGTTTCAAGTTTAAGAAATGATATAAATTAGGCGCCCAATCATTAAAATTTAGAAGAAAACCATCATGTCCTACATTATCTGGTACGAAGAAATGACGATGATATTTAAAACGTTCTCCTAAAGCTCTCACTTGATCATCAGGATAAAGCAAATCATCAATAAAGCCCATTGTTAGTACTTTCGTTTCCAACGACTGAAAGACTTCATCAACATCATCTCTCCCTCTATCTAAATGGTGACTATCTAAGACGTCTAGCAGTGTTAAATAACAATTTAAATCGAAATATTCTTTGAACTTATCACCTTGATGTTGTTGATAGCTTACTACTTCATCTGGTGTAAAACGTTGATCATAACTTTTAGACGATCGATACGTGAGAAAGCCGAGTTGACGTGCGATACTTAAACCTTCTTTACCACCTATATGTATAGCTTGTCTTGCAATCTCGTTAAAAGCACGACTATAGGAGGACGTTTTATCAGTAGCGGCTAATATGATTGCTTTTTCCACCTCGAATTGACGATTATAAAGCAATTCCATCGCTTGCATACCACCTAAACTGCCTCCAATGAGAATATTAATCTTCTTAAATTCTAATGCTTGTATACCTAACTCAATAGCTCTAACAATATCCCTCAATGTTAAATGTTCTGGGAAGTTGTCATCATTTAATTTAGAACTTGAACCAAATGGACTTCCAATGACATTGAATGTAAGAAATTGATAATCATGAACTGGAATGTAACCACCATCAATGATTTCTCGCCACCAGCCAGGTTGCGCATCCGTGCCGTATGTTAAATGATTGCCAGTAAGTGCATGGCAAACAACGACAAGGGGTTGACCAGGAAGTCCTACATGTTCATAACGTAGACGTAAATGATCAATCGTTTCACCAGATTCAGTTATAAACTCACCTAGTTCTAATGTATTAACCGTGTAATTCGTCATAATAGTTCCATACCTCCTTCAACTAAAAAAGTGCCTTACTCAAATGATGTAAAGGCACTTATCGTACTTATCATTCGAGTTGCTCGTTGGTATTAGCACCGTGCTATTTAAAGTCGGTTGCTGAAGCTTCTATGGGCCAAATCCCTCAACTTCTCAAAATAAGGTTAGGTAATTTAATTGTATTGTGATGTAGATATGCATTTCGTCTCGAATAGTCTAAATTTTCTAATTATTTTAATCTTAACTAACTTTTTCCGTAAGTTCAATGATTTGATATGATTTTCAAAGATTAAAAGATTAAACGTAAGCAAGCAATGACAAATATACCTCCGAGAATTGTCACTGTTAGACTACGTGTGAAAATAGCGAGCATCACAGTTGGTACGATTGCAATAATATAAGGTAAATTAAGCGTATAACCAAATGTATGATCATGTTGTTGAATTACACCATCTATAATAAGAGCTGTAAATAAAGTGATAGGAATAAAAGAAAGCCATTTAATTACAATTGCTGGTAAGTTGACACGCGATATCATAACAAATGGAATAACACGAACGAGTAATGTGACCACGCCACATAAAACAATAAGTACTAATGTATGTAAATCTGTCGTCATTTTTCCATCATCACCCCTAACAATGCAGCAACTATTGCGGCTATCAATATTGCTACGTATGAAGGTAGAATTGAACTTAAAAGAATCATCATCACAATCACACATACAATGAGTACAATATATATTCTCAATCGTGATTTCTTAATACCTTCAAATTGAGATATACATAAAAAAATAAACATTGCGGTAATGGCAAAGTCTAGACCAAGCGCATCAGGATTTGAAATATACTCTCCGAAAATGGCGCCGATTACACAGGAAACAGTCCAAAATAGGTAAGCAGTAATATTTAGTCCGTGTAGCCATCGATCGTTAATTTTTTCACCTTTAACATATGGTGTTATAGCAACTCCAAAAGTTTCATCTGTTAATAACGTTCCAAGCCCTACCCTATTCCAAAATCCATATTGCTTATAATTAGGTGCTAAAGTCATACTTAATAAGAACATTCGAGAGTTAACGATAAGTGTTGTAAGCACAATTGCAGAAATAGGAGTGCCTGCAATCACTAATGTACAAATAATAAATTGGGCTGCACCGGCATAAATAATCAGACACAATAATATAATTTCTAAAACACTGAAATTTTGGGAGGCTGCCACAATTCCAAATGATAGTCCTACACCTGCATATCCAAGTAACGTAGGAATACACTCTTTCACACCTTGCTTAAACGTAAGGTGAGTCATATTATCAGCCCCAGTCTCTCCAATAAAATAATAAAATCAGTCTAATATACCTAATTACTTTATTCAATATATTTAAAGACCGGTATGTGTGCCGTCATACATACCGTTGTCTAAAAAAGTTGATATATAAGGGTTTTATTTTTCAGAATTTTCTTTCTTATTTTTAGACCCTCTTTCCAACTTCTATCCTTTAAAATCAAAATGTTTACAACATTACTTTTAAAGATTATCAAAAAATAATAGTGACTGAACTTTTGCAACTCTTTAAAGCATCATTGATTTTTAATTTTTTATTAAAATTTTATTTAGAAATAGTAATTTTCAAAAGATACTTAATTTAGTTTGATATAATCACACCATCAAATGAAACGAGGTGTAACAATATTGAATTGGCAACGTAAATGTATACTAACTACTTTGTTGGTTTTAAGTAGTTTATTTTTAGTATTTTCGACTATCACATATGCGAGTGAACGTGATTATAAAGACAGTCTTAAAATCACTACACATAACGTGTATTTCTTACCTACTGCTATCTACCCTAATTGGGGACAATCTCAGCGCGCTGATTTAATTTCAAAAGCAGATTACATTCAAAATCAAGATGTCGTGATTCTAAATGAATTATTTGATAAAAAAGCATCAAAAAGATTGTTAGCACGTTTACATTCACAGTATCCTTATCAAACACCTATCGTTGGTAAAGGTACAGAAGGTTGGCAAAATACTTCTGGTACTTATAGAAAAATTAAAAAAGTAAGCGGTGGCGTTGGTATTGTGAGTAAATGGCCTATCGTACAACAAGAACAACATATTTATAAAAAAGGCTGTGGTGCTGATATGGCCGGTAATAAAGGCTTTGCCTACATTAAAATTAATAAGAATGGCAAATACCACCATATTATCGGAACACATCTACAAGCTGAAGATCCAACATGCTTTAAAGGAAAAGATAAAGACATTAGACAGAGTCAAATGAGTGAAATTAAACAATTTATCAAAGACAAGAATATCCCTAAAAATGAACCCGTCTATATCGGTGGTGACTTAAATGTCATTAAAGATTCAGAAGAATATCAACAAATGGCAAATAACTTAAATGTTTCGTTACCTACTCAATTCGATGGTAATGCATATAGTTGGGATACTAGCAGTAATAGTATTGCGAAATACAATTATCCTAAATTAGAACCTCAACACTTAGATTATATTTTATTAGATCGTGACCATGCACAACCAAGCTCATGGCATAATGATACACATAGAGTGAAGTCACCAGAATGGTCCGTGAAATCTTGGGGAAAAACATACAAATACAATGACTACTCAGATCATTATCCACTTTCTGGCTACGCATCAAATGAATAGGACGATTGATACATTTAATTATTAAATATTAATATTTAGAATAGGAGCTATATGAAACATTGGAATTAAACTTCGAATTTCATATAGCTTCTTTATGATATTATTTTATGGTTATATAGAAATAAACGTTGTTTGACAAACTAAATTAAATATTTTGAATATGAATGACAACGTTTAAAAATCAATTTCCACTATTTTATATTTTTACAGGCGTTCTCTAAAAGATAAATACTTGCTACTTCATGTATTATTTTCATGATTTTATAACTCAATCTATGACAATAAATATTTACTATTTTTAGACATACGTTTGTGTGACGTCAGACAACCGTATCTATAAAAGATTTGTTATATCAGCATTTTAAATCGCGAAAATTATTTTAAGTTATTTTAGACATCCATCTCTAATTGAATATAAAAATAGCAATTTTGTCTTTATACATAAAAAAACTGCCGATAAGTTTATAGAACCTTATCGACAGTTAAATAACTTTATAATATTGTAATCATCTAGTTAAGTTTATATGATTATTTGATTGGTTTTTCAATTTTAGTTTTGCCACCCATAAATGGTACTAATGCTTCAGGAATTGTTAATGTACCATCTTCGTTTTGATAGTTTTCAACGATGGCTGCAAATGTACGACCTACAGCTAAACCACTACCATTTAATGTGTGGACTAATTCTGGTTTAGAAGCAGCATCACGTTTGAATCTGATATTTGCGCGACGTGCTTGGAAATCAGTACAGTTAGAGCAAGAACTGATTTCTTTATAATCATTGTAACTTGGTAACCAAACTTCTAGATCATATGTTTTACTAGCACTGAAACCAATATCGCCAGTACATAAGATAACACGACGGTATGGTAAACCTAATTCTTCAAGAATAGCTTCAGCATTTTGTGTCATTTCTTCTAAAGCATTCCAAGAATCTTCAGGTTGTACAATACGAACCATTTCAACTTTATCAAATTGATGTAAACGAATTAACCCTCTTGTATCTCTACCAGCTGATCCTGCTTCACTACGGAAACATGCAGTTTGAGCTGTAAATAATTCAGGTAGTACACCTGGTTGAATAATTTCATCTCTATAGAAGTTTGTTAAAGGTACTTCTGCAGTTGGAATCGTATATAAACCTTCTTTTTCAACTTTAAATAAATCTTCTTCAAATTTAGGTAATTGACCTGTGCCAAACATTGTATCAGCATTCACTAATTGTGGTGTCATCATTTCAGTGTAACCATGTTGCGTTGTATGTTTTGTCAACATGTAGTTCATTAAAGCACGTTCAAGTAATGCGCCATCTTTAGTTAAGTATACGAAACGCGCACCAGATACTTTAGCAGCACGTTCAAAGTCAGCCATTTTTAATTCTTCAACTAAATCCCAATGTGCTTTAGGTTCAAATTCAAAATCACGTGGCGTACCCCATTTTTTAACTTCAACGTTTTCTTCATCAGAAGCACCTTGAGGTACGTCTTCATTAATTAAGTTAGGAATACGAATTAAGATATCTCTAATTTTATTATCTACTTCATTAAGTTGATTATCGATATCTTTAATTTCATCACCTAAATGACGCATCTCAGCAATGACGTCATCAGCATCTTCTTTATTACGTTTCTTTTGAGCTATTTCTTCGCTCACTTTATTTCTTTTCGCCTTCATCTCTTCAGTTTTACTGATTAATTCACGGCGTTGTTCATCTAATTCTAAAACTTGGTCGACAACTTTAGGATCGTCGCCTCTTAATTCAATTTTGCTCTTCACTTTCTCAGGTTCATTTCTAAATAAACGAATGTCTAACATGTAACCTTCATCCTTTCCCAAATAAAATATATTCAATTTTATGGATGACTTCGTGTGATAAAACAATAAAAAAAGACCACATCCCAGACAAGGGACGTGGTCTACGCGTTGCCACCCTATTTAACAATTTCAAGTAAATTAAAACCATTTACCTCAAATTGCGCTTAACTAAAATAACGGTTATTACCGATTGTTCACATACAGTAGGTAGATTCACATGAATGTCGATTACTTGTTCTCACTTACCACAAGCTCTCTGAAATCGAACTATCTATGCTACTTGTCCTACGAACAATACTTTATTAACTTAATTTTAATATAGCAAAGTCATTATCATATTTCAAGTTATTTTAAATTTGCAACAATTACGTCATATTTAGATGTGCTTATATGCAACACTTTTTAAATCATTTGTGTCCCGCTTCTACAACTTGTTGAAACTGAATATCTTGTCCTGTGTAATAGTAGATATATTGTGACGATATACATACAATTTTTCTCAGATGAGTGGCGAGAGAATTTCAACATTATTATAATCAACTGCTTGGAATGTCACCTTACGTTCTATTTCCATTTAATATTTTTAATTAAATAAATAAAACTGCTACATTATGCTATCGGTCTACTAAAATAATGAATGATACATGACGATGTAAAAAGAGTTTCATTTAACTATTGACGAATGTCAGATACAGGTATAGTATTCTTAATTGTATTTAGAAGAGATGATTTAAAATCACATGTAAACAATTGTTTGAAATAAATAAAAAGATTCGTGAAATAAAAGCAAACATAAGACTTGCAACATTTTAAGAAATAACATGTTATGGGAGGTTATGTCGTTATGAAAACGTTAGATTCTGTTAATATTCCTATAAGAAAAGACGAAACACATAAAGGTGACTATGGTAAAATTTTATTAATCGGTGGATCTGCTAATATGGGGGGCGCAATCATGCTTGCTGCACGCGCTTGCGTTTATAGTGGAAGTGGACTCATTACTGTAGCAACACATCCAAATAATCATGCTGCGCTACATTCTCGTTGTCCTGAGGCGATGGTTATAGATATTAATGATACTAAAATGCTTACAAAAATGATTGAAGCAACCGATAGTATCCTTATCGGTCCAGGTCTTGGAGTAGATTTCAAAGGTAACAATGCCATCACGTTTTTACTTCAAAATATACAACCTCATCAAAATTTAATTGTTGACGGAGATGCTATAACAATATTCAGTAAGTTGAAACCTCAAATTCCTACATGTCGTGTTATATTCACACCACATCAAAAGGAATGGGAGCGGTTGAGCGGTATACCTATTGAAGAACAAACTTATGAACGCAACCTTGAAGCGGTAGAACGTATTGGCGCAACAGTAGTATTAAAACAACATGGTACGGAAATCTATTTCTGCAATGATGATGTCTATAAATTACCTATTGGCACACCTGCTATGGCTACAGGTGGTATGGGCGATACACTTGCGGGCATGATTACAAGTTTCGTAGGCCAATTTGATAACTTTAAAGAAGCTGTTACAAGTGCAACTTACATGCATAGTTTTATCGGTGAAAAATTATCTGACACAATGTATGTTGTTCCACCTTCACGTCTGATTAGTGAAATTCCGTATGTGATGAAACAACTTGAAGGTTAACAGATATCAGAATTAATTACTGTGCTTATCAGTACTGGTAAATTGAGAAGGTACATTGTTGAGAGGGACAGTTACATTTTAGACACTCTCTATTGAAGGGGGTCTAAATGTATGAAAATGATTATACATTTATCCTCGATGCGTGGTGCTACAGAAGTCATAAAGGGCAAATCAATTTAACATAAACAAGAAATTAAAAAATGCATGAGGCATATTGCTATGTCTCATGCATTTTAGCATATTGGGCGTCGATGATTGAGTTAGAAAATAACCTCATTATAACTCTAGTCCGACTTCCCTATATATAAACTTTTATTCATTAAATCTACAGGTAGTTTAATTAAGGGGGCCGGGCAGAACAACGAACTCTGTGTTTCTGTCTTACTCCCTTTTTAACTATTCATCACTATCTTCTTCATTATCTGAAGCACTCTCGATATCTTCATTCACTCTATCCATAAAATCTTGTCTAATATCAATACGATCATCATTTTTAGGAGACTCTACAGATTCCATTTCTGCATCACCTTCTGTATGAATCGCATTGCCTGGTGTCTGATCATCCACTACCTCTTCTACATCTGCTTTTTCAGCACTAGTGGTTTGTTGCGCTTCATCTACATTTTCTTCATTATCGTCTTCTTCTTTTACTTTAGCAACAGTAGAAACAAATTGGCCATCTCCGAGTTTCATAAGACGTACACCTTGTGCTGCACGTCCATTTTGAGAAATATCATGAACGTCAAGACGGATAATAACACCAGCGTTAGTTACAACCATTAAATCCTCTTCACCGGTCACAGTTGTGATACAAACGATGTTACCATTACGCTCAGTAATTGTCGCAGTTTTGATTCCTTTACCACCACGATTTGATAAACGATATTCGCTAACAGGTGTACGTTTACCGTAACCATTTTCAGTAACTACTAATACTTCATCTTCACTTTCTGAATCTGCAACATCAAGACCTACGACAGTATCCCCTTCACGTAGAGAAATACCTTTCACACCTGCTGCTGTACGGCCTAATGGACGTAATGTAGATTCAGAGAATCTAATTAATGATGCATGTGCAGTTCCAATAAGAATATCTTCATTACCTGTTGTTAGACGTACTGCAATTAATTCATCATCTTCTTTAAAGTTAATTGCAATTTTACCGTTTTTGTTAATACGGGAGAAGTTACTTAATGATGAACGTTTAACGATACCTTGTTTTGTCGCAAATACGAGATAATCTTCTTCACTTTCAAGGTCTTTAACTGCAATCATCGTACTTATTGTTTCGTCATTTTCGAGTTCAATCGCATTGATAATAGGTATACCTTTGGATTGACGTGACAACTCAGGAACTTCATAACCTTTGAGTTTATATACACGACCTTTATTTGTAAAGAACAGAACATGATCATGTGTACTCATTGTTACCAATTGACTAACGAAGTCCTCATCCAACGTGTTCATACCTTGTATGCCACGACCACCACGATTTTGAGAACGATATGTAGATACTGGTAAACGTTTAATATAGTTATTATGACTTAATGTAATAACGATTTGTTCTTCAGGGATTAAGTCTTCATCTTCAAGATCTTCTAGACCACCTAATTGAATTTCAGTGCGACGTTCATCACCGAAACGTTCTTTAATTTCAGTCAATTCATCACGAACTAATTGTAATAACACTTCTTCATCAGCTAAAATCTCTTCTAACTCTTTAATATATTCTAGAAGTTCATTATACTCAGATTCTATTTTATCTCTTTCTAATCCAGTTAAACGTCTTAAACGCATATCTAAAATTGCTTGAGCTTGACGTTCAGTAAGTTTAAAACGCTCTTGTAAACTTGCCATCGCAATTTTATCAGTGTCCGATTCACGAATTGTTGTGATAATTTCATCGATATGATCTAGTGCTATTCGTAAACCTTCTAGAATATGTGCACGGTCTCTTGCTTTTTTAAGATTATATTCAGTACGTCGTCTAACCACTGTTTTTTGGTGCTCTAAGTAATGAATAAGTGCTTCTTTTAAATTGATTAGTTTAGGTCTACCATTCACTAAAGCAATCATATTCACACCAAATGATGTTTGTAATGGCGTTTGTTTATATAAATTATTTAAAATAACACTCGCATTTGCATCTTTACGTACATCAATAACTACTCTTACACCTGTACGCAAACTTGTTTCATCACGTAAATCTGTAATACCGTCGATTTTCTTATCTCTAACTAACTCTGCGATTTTTTCAATCATACGTGCTTTATTGACTTGGAAAGGTATTTCCGTTACGACAATACGTTGACGGCCACCACCACGTTCTTCTATTTCAGCACGAGAACGCATTTGAATTGACCCACGACCTGTTTCATAAGCTCGACGAATACCACTTTTACCTAGTACTAGACCAGCTGTAGGAAAATCAGGACCTTGGATGTCTTCCATCAGCTCATTAATTGTGATGTCTGGATTCTTACTTAAACTGAGCACACCATCAATAACTTCAGTTAAATTGTGGGGAGGAATATTTGTAGCCATACCTACGGCAATTCCTGCCGCACCATTCACTAATAAGTTAGGGAAACGTGCAGGTAAGACTGACGGCTCTCTTTCATTACCATCATAGTTGTCAATAAAATCAATTGTGTCTTTGTTGATATCTCGTAAAAGTTCTAATGTTATTTTAGTCATACGTGCTTCGGTATAACGCATTGCGGCTGCACCGTCACCATCCATAGAGCCAAAGTTACCTTGACCATCTACAAGTGGATAACGATAACTAAAGTCTTGGGCCATTCTTACCATTGCTTCATAAATTGAAGAATCACCATGAGGGTGATATTTACCCATCACATCCCCGACTATACGTGCAGATTTCTTATACGGTTTATCGGGCGTCATACCTTGTTCATTTAAACCATAAAGAATACGACGATGTACTGGCTTTAATCCGTCTCTAACATCAGGTAATGCACGAGAAACGATAACACTCATAGCATAGTCTAAGAATGATTCACGCATTTCACTGGTTATATTTCGTTCATTAATTCTTGATTGAGGTAATTCAGCCATCAAGAGATCCTCCTTCAAAAGTTCAGTTCATAGTGTCTAGAAATCTAGGTTGGCATAAACTGCATTGTCTTCGATAAATTGTCTGCGATTTTCTACTACATCGCCCATTAACATTTCAAATGTTTGGTCTGCATCAATTGCATCTTCAAGTCTCACTTGCAACATAGAGCGATGTTCAGGATTCATAGTCGTTTCCCATAATTGGTCTGCGTTCATTTCACCAAGACCTTTGTAACGTGCAATTGACCATTTTGGTGACGGGTTTAATTCTTGTTTCAACTTGTCTAGTTCTCTATCGTTAAATACATAATATTTTTGTTTTCCTTGCGTTAGTTTATATAAAGGCGGCTGAGCAATATAAACATAGCCCGCTTCAATTAAAGGTCTCATGAAACGATAGAAGAATGTAAGTAATAACGTACGTATATGTGCACCATCAACATCGGCATCAGTCATGATTACGATTTTATGATAACGTGCTTTTGATATATCGAATTCTCCTCCAATACCCGTACCAAATGCAGTAATCATTTGACGAATTTCGTTATTGTTTAAGATACGATCTAAACGTGCTTTTTCCACATTCAAAATTTTACCTCTTAAAGGTAAAATGGCTTGTGTTCTTGAATCACGACCAGATTTAGTAGACCCCCCGGCAGAGTCACCTTCTACCAAGAAAATTTCACTTTCTTCAGGGTTCTTACTAGAACAATCTGCCAATTTACCTGGTAAGCTTGAAACGTCTAATGCTGATTTACGACGCGTAACTTCACGTGCTTTTTTGGCAGCTACACGTGCGCGTGAAGCCATAATACCCTTCTCAACAATAATACGTCCTACAGACGGATTCTCATATAAGAAACGTTCAAAGTGTTCAGAAAATAATCTATCAACAACTTGACGTACTTCAGAGTTTCCTAATTTTGTTTTAGTTTGTCCTTCAAACTGAGGATCGCCATGTTTAATTGATACGACTGCTGTTAAACCTTCCCGTGTATCTTCACCTGAAAGTCTATCTTTATCCTCTTTAATAATCTTATTTTGTGTTCCATAGCTATTTAAAACGCGTGTTAAAGCACGTTTAAAGCCATCTTCATGCGTACCACCCTCGTATGTATGAATATTATTCGCATACGTTAATAAGTTGGTTGCATATCCACTGTTATATTGAAGTGCAATTTCTACTTCAATATCATCTTTAGACTGATGGATATATATAGGTTCATCGTGAAGAGGTTCTTTATTCTCATTCAATAAATCTACATAGGATTTAATCCCGCCTTCATAATGATATGAGTCTTCTCTAACTTCCTCTTCCCTTTCATCTTTTAAAGTAATTTGAATACCTTTATTTAAGAAAGCAAGCTCACGTATACGCTTTTGAAGTGTTTCATAGTTATAAACTGTTGTTTCTGTAAAGATTTCTTTATCGGCTTTGAATCGAATAGCTGTACCTGTTTTATCTGTATCGCCAATTTCTTTAAGATCAAATTGTGGCACACCTTGTTTATAGGCTTGATGATAAATCGTGCCATTACGATGTACATAAACTTCAAGATCTTGTGAGAGAGCATTAACAACTGAAGATCCAACACCGTGAAGACCGCCAGATACTTTGTATCCGCCACCTCCGAATTTACCTCCAGCGTGAAGTACAGTTAAGATAACTTCGACAGCAGGGCGTCCCATCTTTTCTTGAATATCAACAGGAATACCACGGCCATTGTCAGTAACTTTAATCCAATTGTCTTTCTCAATTATAACTTCAATATGACTAGCATAACCTGCTAATGCCTCGTCAATACTATTATCAACAATTTCCCATACTAAATGGTGCAACCCTCTTTCTGAAGTTGAACCAATATACATACCTGGTCTTTTACGAACCGCTTCGAGACCTTCTAAAACTTGTATCTGTCCAGCACCATAATTATCTGTGTTGTTTACATCTGACAATGTATTCACCATCACTTTCTCGTTACTTTAGTAATTCACCTTGACTAATACGGTATAACTTAGCGTTATTCATTATTTCATGATCTATTCCTTCAACTGACGTTGTTGTCACAAATGTTTGTACTTTATGTTGAATCGTACTTAACAAATGAGTTTGACGTGAATCATCAAGCTCACTCAAGACATCATCTAAAAGTAAGATTGGATATTCTCCTACTTCAATATTCATTAATTCAATTTCTGCCAACTTAATTGATAGCGCAGTTGTACGTTGCTGACCTTGTGAACCATACGTTTGAGCATCCATGCCATTTACATTGAAACTTAAGTCATCACGATGTGGGCCATAGAGACATACACCTCGTTCTTTCTCTCTTTGTAAATTGTCATTTAACAATGCTAATACTTCTTCAATTAACTCAGATTGATTAGCTTCATAATTACTTAACTTCAAACTTGGAACATAATCGAGTGTCAGTGTCTCTCGATGATTTGTAATACCTGCATGAATGGGTTGTGCAAGTGTTTCTAATTCCTTTATAAAGTGCTCTCGACGTAACGTAACCTTCAGTGCATATTCAGCAAATTGTTGGTTTAAGACTTCTAGCATTGTTGTATCTGTCTTCTGCCCAATTTGTAACTGTTTAAGGTAATTGTTCTTTTGCTTTAGAATACGCTGATATTGAGCTAAATCATTCAAATAGACAGCAGATATTTGTCCTAACTCCATATCTATGAACCGTCGACGTATTTGTGGTGAACCTTTAACGATATTTAAATCTTCAGGCGCAAATAAGACGACATTTAAATGTCCAATATATTGAGTTAGTCTGCTTTGTTCAAGATGATTCACTTTAACTTGCTTACCTTTTTTAGTTATAAACATCGTAAGCGGCATCGTGCCATGTCTATAACTTAGCTCACCCTCTATTTTAGCATAATCAGAATTGAAACGTATGAGTTCCTTATCATTTGACGTACGATGACTTTTAGCAAGCGCTAAGGTATAAATTGATTCAAGTAAATTTGTCTTTCCTTGTGCGTTCTCACCAATAAGGATATTCACTTCAGGATGACAATCTAATGTCACCTGTTCATAGTTACGATAATTCTCTAATTGGAGTGTATTAAGTTTCATTGTTCACCTTGATGGATGATTAAAAAGGAACCCGTATCTTCAGGGATATCTGTAATATCAATGCGGTCGTTGTGTTCTAATTTTTTGCCACGTCTTGTTTCACGTTGTCCATTAATTAAAACCTCAAAATCCTGTAGAAACCATTTGGCTTGTCCACCTGATTCTATGATTCCTTCAGTTTTAAGAAATTGACCTAAAGTGATATTTCCTTCTACAACAACTTCTTGAACCAAAATTTCTCACTCCATTTCTGTATGTGTCATTAATATATTATACCGTTTTTTACTTTGAATTTCATTTAAAATAAAGAATGAAATCGTTTACTTTGATATATATTTTATTTTATCAAAAGCTGCTACAAATTTTATAATTTACTTACAATCATTTTAGAAACTTACACTGAATTTTAATTTTAAAGGGGTTTTTAGCACACTTTTTCCACAAGGGTAATTGAATACTCAAATATATTTATTATTGCTATGAAAAGCGCTCAGTACATTTAAAATTAATTTTACATTCACGATAATTATCTCATTCGTCTATATTAAGTTTTGAATGTTTGAAATGAGGTTTGGTATCAATATAAAAGAGCCTATGCGACAAATGCACAGGCTTCTTTGTATAAGAGATTTAGCAATCTAATACGATTATAATTTTAATTTTTATTAATATGTTCTAATAGGCAGAATTAATTGCGTTACAGAATCATCATCTTTTGGTTTTAAGATAAATGGTTTCATTGTACCAAAGAATTCTACTTCTACTTCATCATTATCAATGGCTTTTAAAGCATCCATCATGTATTTTGAGTTGAAAGAAATTTTCAAGTTTCCGCCTTCTACATCATTAGCGTTAACTTCTTCTTTAACAGTACCAATTTCAGGAGAAGTAGATGAAAGTTCAACTAATTCATTACCTGTACTTAATTTAATAACATTATTTCCACCTTCTCGTGCTAATAAAGATGCACGATCAATTGCATGATAAAAGTCTCCATTGTTAATTCCTAATTTAATCTCATAATTTTCTGGGAATAAACGTGTCGTATCTGGATAATGACCTTCAAGTAAACGTGAGATGAAATTAATATTCCCCACTCTGAATAACACTTGGTTAGAAGCAAAGAAAATATCAATATCTTCGTCGCTGTCACTCATAATTTTGTTTAATTCAGATAAAGCTTTACCAGGAATGATGACATTTTTATTTTCTGATTCATCTTCTAACTGTAATTTTCTTACAGCTAAGCGGTGTGAATCTGTTGCTGTGCATATTAATTCATTATCTTGTATAAGCCAGTTTACACCAGTAAGTACTGGTCGTGTTTCTGAGGTGGACACTGCAAAATTAGTTTGTGCAATGATATTTTTTAGTACCTTAACAGACAATTGAATAGCGTCATCTCGTGATACCTCAGGTAATAATGGATATTGATCAGGATCTAAACCACTTAAGTTAAATTCTGAATGACCTGATGTGATTAATGTTTGGAATTGTTCATTAGTTGATAATTTAACTTCTTTTCCAGGAAGTTTTTTAATAATATCAACGAAGAAACGACCAGGAAGTACAACTGATCCTGTTTCTGTAATTTCAACAATTTCTTCACCATCAACTTGTTTTGGAATAGTGATTTCTATTGATATTTCTGAATCTGACCCAGTTAAAATGACTTCATTATCTTTAGCATCAATTTTGATACCTGTTAAAATCGGTAAAGTTGTTCTAGGTGAGATAGCTTTTAATGTGTCGTTAAGTTGATTAATAAAATAATCTCTTTTGATTGTGAATTCCATCATTAAATTTAAACTCCTTCCAGTCGTTTATATATAATTATATAGGTTTTAAAATCATAGTAATAGTAGTAGGCATTGTGGATTGGTGGATAAGTCTAAAAAACTTACGGATAGCACAGTTATACACATGTGGATAAACTGTGTATGTTGTGTATTAATTTTTCACATTATCCACAATTGCTATTGTTATTCAGAGGGACAACTACCCATCTTTTTAAGTTTTTGGGAATTGATTTACTTAGTAATTATTCCCTAAAAGACCGTTTACAATCTGCTAATTTTCAATTTATTCAATATTGATTGATTTATTTCCCATTACTGATTTCTAATTTCTTTTTCTAAGTTTTCTACTTCTTGCTTAAATGTAGGATCAGACTTGATATCATTTGCAATCTTTTCATGGGCATGGATAACTGTTGTATGATCGCGACCTCCAAATTCTTCACCTATCTTAGGTAATGAAAAATCAGTTAATTCTCTAGATAGATACATAGCTATTTGTCGTGGGTAAGCAATTGACTTTGTACGTTTTTTAGCACTAAAATCTTCAATTCTTACACTATAATATTGACCAACTACCTTTTGGATATCTTGAATTGTAATCTTTTTAGACTTAGGTGATTGAATGATATCTTTTAACGCTTCTGCGGTAAGTTCGGTTGTAATAGGTTTCCCTTGTAATTTTGAGTACGCTAAAAGTCGAGTTAATGCGCCTTCAAGTTCACGAATATTGGATTGAATTTGGTTGGCGATGTAATTCAATGCTTCTGACGGAATATCAAGATTTTCTTCTTCAATTTTCTTTTGTAATATTGCCATTCTTGTTTCGTAATCAGGTGGCGTGATATCAACTATTAGCCCCCACTCAAAACGAGAACGTAGACGGTCTTCTAGCTTAGCAATTTCTTTTGGTGGACGATCACTTGAAATAACGATTTGCTTATTATTTTGATGTAATTCATTAAAAGTATGGAAGAACTCCTCTTGCGTTTGTTCTTTATTTTGAATGAATTGAATATCATCAATTAATAAAACATCAATTTTACGATACTTTTCACGAAATGCTTCAGTTTCATTATCACGTATTGATTTAATAAATTCGTTTGTGAATTTCTCACTAGAAGTGTAAATGACTTTAGCATTAGGTTTGTTACTAAGAACATGATGTCCAATTGCATGCATTAAATGTGTTTTACCTAGACCTACGCCTCCATATATAAATAATGGATTATAAGCTTCTGCCGGTGCTTCTGCAACAGCTAAACTTGCAGCATGTGGGAAACGATTGCCAGGTCCAATGACAAATGTATCGAATGTATTGTGCATATTAAATTGTTCTTTTCCCCAAGTCTTATCATCTATAGAAGAATTTTGTACTTGGGGTTCTTGAACTTCTTGTGTATTTACATTGTTGTAGGATGCAAGTTCATCTTCAGAAATAAAATGTGGTTTCACTTCATAACCGATGACATCATAAATAATAGCCTGCATAATTTCTGAATATCGCTGATTAAGCCAACTCGCATTGAAAGGCAGACTTACTAATATAATGGCTTCGTCATTTTTAAGTGAGTAGAGTTGCGTATCTTTTATGAACGTTTGATAACTAGTGTTTGAAATTCTTTCCTGGGCAATTTCTAAAACTTTATCCCAAATTTCTTTCTCTGACATAAATAACTCCATCTTTCTTAAAATTTTAGACTTATACACAGAAATAACATAGGTGGATAAAAATAATCACAGTATGTTAATAATTATCCACAAGTTAATCACAATCAGTGGATAACTTAAACATAACTATGATTTATGCACACCATTTATGTATATAAATTTAATAAATAAATCCTTATAAAATCATAATTTGAACGACTTATCCACATAATTATACTTTTTAACTCCAAGTGATGTCAAATGGCTGTGAATATGTTGTTAAATTTTGAATAACTGTGTGTATAGCGCATATGTTATCCACAGTTTTTGAGAGAATTTCTGTGTATAAGTGGATAACTTCAAATAAGCGTCACAATTTCTTTTTTTACTTTGGGAAATAATTTATATGGATTGTATGAACTATGTATATGACAAATTATTATTAAAATTGGTAATAATTTGATGAAGAAAAAAGATTTCTTATATTAAATCACAACAAGTGATTTTCAATCGTTATATTCGTAAATTCATCTTGCTTTATAAAAGGTATTTTGTTATATTGTAGTAGTTGCTTGAATTATGACTAGATAATAATAAGCTATAGAACAAATTTCTTAATAGCAGACACAATAAGAGAGCAATTGCTCAGATGAAGTATGTTAGTAATTGAAGCTAATATATACTTCGTTAATTTATCTATTTATATGAACCAATTTCTAGGTAGGAAGTTGGAAATATTGGTAATTGAATTCAGATGGAGGTGTTTTGCATGGTAAAACGTACTTATCAACCAAATAAACGTAAACATAGTAAAGTTCATGGTTTCAGAAAACGCATGAGCACTAAAAATGGCCGCAAAGTTTTAGCGCGTCGTCGTCGTAAAGGCCGTAAAGTTTTATCTGCATAAGATCACTGAATCATCAGTGGTCTTTTTTTTGTTTAAATAATAAAATGATATTTAAGTATTGTTCTGATATCATTTTCAAAATAATATATGCGTATGTTTTGTTAATAGATAATTGTTACTATTAAAATGAATAGATTAGAATAAGCGAGTGATGTTTAATGGAAAAAGCATATCGTATTAAGAGAAATTCAGACTTTCAAGCGATATACAAGAATGGGAAGTCTGTTGCAAATAGACAATTTGTTGTCTATACCTATAAAAATAGAGATTTAAAACATTTTCGCTTAGGAATAAGTGTCTCAAAAAAACTGGGGAACGCTGTTACAAGAAATAGAATTAAAAGAGCAATAAGAGAGAATTTTAAAGTGCATAAGCAAAATATTATCGCTAAAGATATTATAGTTATAGCGAGGCAACCAGCAAAAGATATGAATACACTAGAGATTCAAAGTAGTTTAGAGCATGTGCTTAAAATTGCAAAAGTGTTTAATAAAAAGATCAAGTAGGGCAGGGGACTTAGACGAACCGAAGTCTAACGTCACACAAACCGAAGGCTTACATCTTAATGTTGAACAATTTATTAGCTTTTTTAAAAGAAACAAATTACAATGTTATAATGAATTTTTACATTAATAAGGAGGCGAGACTCTTATGGATTTTGATACGATTACAAGTATTTCAACACCTATGGGTGAAGGTGCTATTGGAATTGTGAGATTATCTGGGCCACAAGCTATTGAAATCGGAGACATCTTATATAAAGGAAAGAAAAAGTTATCTGAAGTTGAGACGCATACAATAAATTACGGTCATATTATTGATCCAGAAACAAATGAAACAGTTGAAGAAGTTATGGTGTCTGTTTTACGTGCCCCTAAAACTTTCACACGAGAAGATATTATTGAGATAAATTGCCATGGTGGTATTTTAACAATTAATCGTATATTAGAGTTAACTATGACTTATGGTGCACGTATGGCAGAACCAGGTGAATATACAAAACGTGCATTTTTAAATGGTCGTATAGATTTATCTCAAGCAGAAGCGGTTATGGATTTTATACGTTCCAAAACTGATCGAGCTTCTAAGGTTGCGATGAATCAAATAGAAGGACGTTTAAGTGATTTAATTAAGAAACAACGTCAATCCATATTAGAGATACTCGCCCAAGTTGAAGTTAACATTGATTATCCAGAGTATGATGATGTAGAAGACGCAACGACAGACTTCTTACTAGAACAGTCTAAGCGTATTAAAGAAGAAATCAATCGATTACTTGAAACAGGTGCACAAGGTAAAATAATGAGAGAAGGGTTATCTACTGTTATTGTAGGACGTCCTAATGTTGGGAAGTCTTCGATGCTAAATAACCTTATTCAAGATAATAAAGCAATTGTGACTGAGGTCGCTGGTACAACAAGAGACGTGTTAGAAGAATATGTCAATGTTAGAGGTGTCCCATTACGACTTGTAGATACTGCGGGTATTAGAGATACTGAAGATATCGTAGAGAAGATTGGTGTAGAACGTTCTAGGAAAGCTTTAAGTGAAGCAGATTTAATTTTATTTGTGCTTAATAACAATGAACCTCTGACGGAAGATGATCAAACTTTATTCGAAGTCATTAAAAATGAGGATGTTATTGTAATCATTAATAAAACAGATTTAGAGCAACGATTAGATGTTAGCGAACTAAGAGAGATGATTGGTGATATGCCACTTATACAAACATCGATGCTTAAACAAGAAGGTATTGATGAATTAGAAATACAAATTAAAGATTTATTCTTTGGTGGCGAAGTACAAAATCAAGATATGACTTATGTATCGAATTCACGTCACATTTCATTGTTGAAACAAGCGAGACAATCAATTCAAGATGCGATTGATGCTGCTGAGTCTGGTATCCCAATGGATATGGTGCAGATTGATTTAACACGTACTTGGGAAATTCTAGGAGAAATAATTGGAGAATCAGCGAGCGATGAATTAATAGATCAACTATTTAGTCAATTTTGTTTAGGAAAATAATGATATAAAAATATAAACTAGACGGTAAGACGTCTACAATTCAAGATTTTAAGACTTTTGGGAGGTAAAATAGTGGTTCAAGAATATGATGTAGTAGTCATTGGTGCTGGTCACGCCGGTATTGAAGCAGGTCTAGCTTCAGCTCGTCGGGGTGCTAAAACGCTGATGTTAACAATTAATTTAGATAATATTGCTTTCATGCCATGTAATCCATCTGTAGGTGGTCCTGCGAAAGGAATCGTTGTACGTGAAATAGACGCTTTAGGTGGACAAATGGCAAAAACTATTGATAAAACGCACATTCAAATGCGTATGCTTAATACAGGGAAAGGTCCAGCTGTTAGAGCTTTACGTGCTCAAGCAGATAAAGTATTATATCAACAAGAAATGAAGCGTGTACTTGAGAATGAGGATAATTTAGACATCATGCAAGGTATGGTTGATGAACTCATTATAGAAGATAATGAAGTTAAAGGTGTTCGTACTAACATTGGTACAGAATATCGTTCTAAAGCTGTCATTATTACAACTGGTACATTCTTACGTGGAGAAATTATACTAGGAAACTTAAAATATTCTAGTGGTCCTAACCATCAATTACCATCTGTAACGCTAGCGGATAATTTAAGAAAATTAGGATTTGATATCGTTAGATTTAAAACGGGTACGCCACCTCGTGTAAATGCGAGAACCATCGATTATTCTAAAACTGAAATCCAACCAGGTGATGATATAGGTCGTGCGTTTAGTTTTGAAACAACCGAATTTATTTTAGATCAATTACCTTGTTGGTTAACTTATACAAATGGAGATACACATCAAGTCATTGATGATAACTTACATTTATCTGCTATGTATTCCGGTATGATTAAAGGTACAGGGCCTAGATATTGTCCATCAATTGAGGATAAATTTGTTCGCTTTAACGATAAACCAAGACATCAACTTTTCCTAGAACCTGAAGGACGTAATACGAATGAGGTATACGTGCAAGGATTATCTACTAGTTTACCTGAACATGTTCAACGTCAAATGTTAGAAACCATTCCAGGTCTTGAAAAAGCAGATATGATGCGTGCAGGTTATGCTATTGAATATGATGCAATCGTACCTACTCAATTATGGCCAACGTTAGAAACAAAAGCGATCAAAAACTTGTATACCGCTGGTCAGATTAATGGAACATCAGGATATGAAGAAGCAGCGGGACAAGGTATTATGGCAGGTATTAACGCTGCTGGTAATGTTTTAGGTACAGGTAAAAAAATACTCAGTCGTTCAGACGCATATATTGGTGTACTTATAGATGATTTAGTCACTAAGGGTACAAATGAACCGTATCGATTATTAACTTCACGTGCGGAATATCGATTATTATTACGTCATGATAATGCTGATTTACGTCTCACTGATATGGGGTATGAGTTAGGCTTAATATCAGAAGAACGCTATGCAAGATTTAATGAAAAGCGTCAACAAATCAAAGATGAAATACAACGACTTACCGATGTACGTATTAAACCAAATGAACATACGCAAGCAATTATTGAAGCTAAGGGTGGTTCAAGATTAAAAGATGGTATATTAGCGATTGATTTATTACGTCGTCCGGAAATGAACTACGAAACAATTTTAGAAATCTTAGAAGAATCACATCAACTTCCTGAAGCGGTTGAGGAGCAAGTTGAAATTCAAACAAAATATGAAGGTTATATCAATAAATCTTTACAACAAGTAGAAAAAGTTAAAAGAATGGAAGCGAAAAAAATTCCTGAGGATTTAGATTATAGCAAGGTAGATAGTTTAGCATCTGAAGCACGCGAAAAGTTAGCTGAAGTTAAACCATTAAATATTGCACAGGCTTCACGAATTTCAGGTGTGAATCCAGCAGATATCTCAATTCTACTTGTTTATTTAGAACAAGGTAAGCTTCAAAGGGTGAAACAATAATGAGTATTGAATGGTTATCAGAGAAATTAAGCGAGCAAGGCATAGAACTATCTAATACACAAAAAGAGCAATTTCAAAAATATTATCAATTACTTGTTGAATGGAACAAAAAAATGAATTTGACAAGTATTACTGATGAACATGATGTTTATTTAAAACATTTTTATGATTCAATAGCGCCCAGTTTTTATTATGATTTTAACGGTCAATTAAGTCTTTGTGATATCGGTGCTGGTGCAGGTTTTCCAAGTATACCTTTAAAGATAGTATATCCTGAGTTAAAAGTGACGATTGTAGATTCTCTAAATAAAAGAATACAATTTCTAAATCATTTAGCTGCAGAACTAGGTCTTGAAGATGTTAGTTTTGTGCATGATCGAGCAGAAACATACGGCAAGGGTGTCTACAGGGAGTCTTATGATATTGTTACAGCTCGTGCAGTAGCGAGATTGACTGTCTTAAGTGAGCTGTGCTTACCTTTAGTAAAAAAAGGTGGACAGTTCCTTGCACTTAAATCTTCAAAGGGTAAAGAAGAATTGCAAGAAGCGACGTTTGCTATTAATATTTTAGGCGGTAATGTGAAAGATACTTATACTTTTGAATTACCTGAAAATGCCGGTGAGCGACAAATGATTATTATTGATAAACGTAGACAGACATCAAAAAAATACCCAAGAAAACCAGGTACGCCAAACAAATCTCCACTAGTTGAAAGTTAAGACATCATAGTATGATAAATAATTGAGAGGGAGAGAATGGATAATGAAGAAACCTTTTTCAAAATTATTTGGTTTAAAAAATAAAGATGACATCATTGGTTATACTGAAGAAGAACGTAATAATAATGTAGAATCCATTCATATTGAACGTATCGTACCCAATCGTTATCAACCTAGACAAGTATTTGAGCCAAATAAGATTAAAGAATTAGCAGAGTCTATTGAAGAGCATGGGTTATTACAGCCTATAGTTGTACGTCCAATTGAAGAAGATATGTTCGAAATTATAGCCGGCGAACGACGATTTAGAGCATTACAGTCGTTGCATAAACCTCAAGTAGATGTCATTGTTCGAGATATGGATGATGAAGAAACAGCGGTAGTTGCATTGATTGAAAATATTCAACGTGAAAACTTATCTGTCGTCGAAGAAGCGGAAGCTTATAAAAAGTTACTTGAAATCGGGGAAACGACTCAAAATGAATTAGCAAAAAGTCTAGGCAAAAGCCAAAGCTTCATTGCTAATAAACTTAGATTATTGAAGTTAGCACCCAATGTGATTAAGAGATTACGTGAAGGTAAGATTACAGAAAGACATGCACGAGCGGTATTAGTATTACCTGATGAAACACAAGAAGAATTAATCGAACAAGTTATTAGTCAGAAGTTGAATGTGAAACAAACTGAGGATAGAGTACGTCAGAAAACTGGACCAGAGAAAGTAAAAGCGCAGACTTTCCAATTTTCTCAAGATGTAACACAAGCAAAAGAAGAACTAGGTAAGAGTATTGAAACGATAGAAAAATCAGGTATACGCGTTGAACAAAAAGATAAAGAACATGAAGATTATTATGAAATTAAAATAAAGATATATAAGAAATAATTATAAGAGTTTGGTACATATTGTGATGATGTATCAGGCTCTTTTTTATCGTATTACAGTGCATTATCTTTGATATTATAACGGTAAAAAATTCTGTGTAATAAAATATCTAAATAGCAAATATCAACATTAATGATCATATTAAATGTACCTAATAACATCTTAACCATAGCAAAGATAACTTGTATTGTGTCACTCAATGAAAGCGTGATTATAGTAGATAAACTTATAATATTTTAATTGATAAAAAGTGACTTTAAAATGTTTTACGTGAAACAAAAATTGTTATTATTTAGAAAATTAGGTGATTTAAACAATATATTTACAACAATTGATTTACGCTATAAACTAAAAGTAAACGATACGTTTCGTTTAATAAATATGGATGAGAAGGGTTATTGTGTTTGGTATATCAATTTCTAGTGCTATACTACATTTCGTTATCGGAGGATTTGCTGTTGCACTTGCATCAATTATGGCTGATAAAGTAGGAGGGAAATTAGGTGGTATTATTGCCACTATGCCGGCAGTCTACCTTGCAGCTATTATAGCGTTAGCTATAGACCATAAAGGACAGCAACTCATTCAAATGTCAATTCATTTAAGTACAGGAGCGATTGTTGGGATTGTCTCATGTATTGTAACAGTGTTCTTTACTTCAATTTTTATTGGTAAGAAAAATTATAGGAGTGGAACAGTATTTGCAATTCTTTGCTGGTTTGTGATTTCTGTTGCGATTTTCTTAGTCAGACATATTTAAATTGGAGGATTAAAAATGAAGTTAGCAATTATTAAATTTTCAGTTGGTGGTTTAGCTGTTTTAATTAGTTATATTGTTTCTGTCGTGCTTCCATGGAAGGAATTTGGAGGTATATTTGCAACCTTTCCTGCAGTGTTTTTAGTTTCAATGTGTATTACTGGGATGCAATTTGGCAATGAAGTAGCTATGCATGTGAGCAGAGGTGCAGTCTTTGGCATGATAGGAGTTTTATGTAGTATACTAGCAACCTGGGGATTACTACAAGCTACACATATGTGGCTATTGAGCATTATTGGTGGTTTTGTAGCTTGGTTTGTAAGTGCATTGATTATTTTTGAAATTGTGGAATTCATCGCACATAAAAGAAGGGATAAACATGGCTGGAAGACCAAAAGATCCAACAATCAATAAAAAAATTTATACTGAGATTCAACGTTTATTGGAAACGACTCATTTTAGAGATATTACTATAGATCAAATTTCTGAGAATACTGGTATTTCTAAAGCAACTATTTATAGACGTTGGAAGGATAAATCTTCAATTATCATGTCTGCGTTTATTGAACAATCTCAATATATTGTGATTCATAATCAAGATAATTTATATGATGATTTATTCCAGTTTTTAGTAAAAATAAAAGATATCTATAAAACAAAACTAGGTAGTGCTGTGATTGAAATATTAATTAGTCATCAACAAATGGAAGCTAGAGAAACTTTTATGACTAATTACTTTAATCATAATCGCAAAGTTTTAAAAGAGATTGTTCGTAAGCATATAAAAGAGGAAGAACAAGATTTGTTTATCGATTTAATCTTCTCACCCATCTATTTTAATATATTAATTAAACCTGAAACTCTCGATGAAAATTACATTAAAAAGATGTTGAATCAAGTTCTACGTATATATCATTGATATGAAAAACGCTTCTTTCGAGGAGCGTTTTTTGTATTTCATGTAACAGGTTAGCCTAAGGTCAGTCTATTAAAACCCTTAACCATAATATGTCAAAGCATTTTGACAATGATAAGAGTGACATCGTAAAAACTATTTGATAGCTTTTGTAGAGAAAACTTGATTTGATTTAATAATAATATTAAATGATTTCAAATCATAATTAAGGAGTTTAACGTAATGAATGTTAGCAATCAAATCAAAAAATTTAGAGAAAGAGATGGGTATTCACAAGAATTTTTGGCTGAGAAAATGTTTGTTTCAAGACAAACCATTTCAAATTGGGAAAATGATAAAAGTTATCCGGATATTCATAATTTACTTATTATGTGTCAACTCTTCAAGGTATCTCTAGACGAACTGGTGGAGGATGATTTGAAAAACGTGCAAATCAAAAACATTAAAAAAGAATTAGACTTTTGGACATGGATGATGATAATTCCAATGGTATTGGGGAGTGTTCTCATAGGTCCTATGATTCATTACTTTCATTGGTTAGGAATAGGAATAACATATTTAGTATTTTTAATAGGTATCATTGCTTCTACAAAATTAGAAAAAATTAAAATAAAAAATGATATTGAAACATACGACAGGATATTAGCGTTTATTAATGGTAAAGATCCTAAAGAGGTGCAGAAAAGTAAGTTTAGATATATATGGACATCTTTAATTTCTTTTATTTTCTTTGTTGGTGTGATCATCGGTATAAGTTACTTAAGTATCATTTTAACTGATTATTTTTTATAAAAATCAAAAAGAGAATAGACTGGATGTCTATTGAATTTGACACCCAGCCTACTCTAAGAATGATTATTTATTGCTTTGTCCACTCATAATAATAATGGGAAATATGAAACAACACATAATACAAATCATTATGATTATTGTTTTCATAAATATTTCCTTACATAGTTTTTATTGCACTTAATAGCAGCGTTTAGCTATTCATTCCACCTATCATACCTGATCCTATTAATATGATGAGTGCAACGATTCCTAATATCATAGATGTTTTTTTAGATAATCGACTTGTTGAGTAATAGACAACACCTGTTAAAAAGGCTTTTAAAAGATTAGTTAAACTGAAAGCCATGAGTGTTTTATTATCCTTTGAAAAAATGTTTAAGCTATCAAGCTTATAATCTGTTATCTTTAGTCCAAAAACTATTTGAATTAAAGAAATAATAGTTGTAAATCCTAAAATAATGATTGAATAAGAGAGTGCAGCTGAGAATAAACTGCTCGCTTTGGCATCTGATTTAAATATTTTAGAAATAACTAAAAAGATTAAAAATACTACAACAACACTAAAGATTGTTCCTATGAAAGCACCTATAGTTGTAGTCATACGAAACATATTTTCATCCATTTGGCTATTAGCTATCGATTGGTTATCTAATAGATCATTGCTAGTATTATATGTGATGAAAGCGCTAATAATAGCTAATACTATCATTATGATTGATTTAAGTATCCATTTTGGCTGATGTCTTAGTTTGTTAAAATGATTAACAAATGGAATACTTGAGTTCTGAATATCATTTTCTTTTAATTCCTGTGTACTCATGTAATATATCTCCTTTACTTATTTAGGTTAGTTTGATGGTAACATTTTATTACATAATATAAAATGTAAAATCCTTAAATTTAATTAAATATAATTACTAATACTAATTTAAAGACAAAATGATTGCTACTATATTAAAAATTATAAGATTTAGTGATTTTTCTACATATAAAAGATTAATAATTTTACAAGTGTGTTATCATTTTCTTGTGAATCTATTACACAAGGAGAATATATATGAATAAAAAACTATTGTGGAGCATCATTGGTATTGTAATTATTGTCGTATTAATCATTGCTGCTTTTATATTAAAACAAGTTAATGGTTCAGGTAGTAAAGATAGTAAGGCTTACGATACATATACAGTAAGAAAAGAGACACCTATTAGTTTAGAAGGCAAAGCGTCTCCAGAATCTGTGAAAACTTATAATAATAATCAATCTGTGGGTAATTTCTTAAGTGTTTCAGTACAAGATGGTCAAACAGTTAAACAGGGTGAACGTATCATCAATTATGATACAAATGGGAATAAACGCCAA
This sequence comes from Staphylococcus sp. MSU001, assembly GCF_052976705.1. Classification (NCBI taxonomy): domain Bacteria; kingdom Bacillati; phylum Bacillota; class Bacilli; order Caryophanales; family Staphylococcaceae; genus Staphylococcus; species Staphylococcus sp. MSU001. The sequence goes on along the minus strand of NZ_JBRIKK010000003.1, from coordinate 35,347 downwards.
CAACTAGTGAACAAAGTGAATCAAGCACAATCTCAAGTTAATGATGATTATCAAAAAGTAAATCAAAGTCCTAACAATAATCAATTACAAGTTAAATTGACTCAAGATCAAAGTGCTTTAAATGAAGCTCAGCAGTCATTGTCACAATATGACAGACAACTCAATGACAGCATGAATGCATCATTCGATGGTAAAATCAATATTAAAAATGATTCAGATGTAGGTGAAGGGCAACCTATTTTGCAATTAATTTCTTCAAATCCTCAAATTAACGCAACAATCACAGAGTTTGATATTAATAAAATTAAAGAAGGCGATGAAGTAGATGTCACTGTAAATAGCACAGGTAAAAAAGGAAAAGGCAAAATCCTTAAAATAGACGAACTTCCTACAAGCTATGATACAAGTGACGATAGTGCAGCATCATCGGCACAATCAGGGGCACAAGGTGATAGTGAAGAAGGAACTGAAATGACGGCATCTAATCCTACAATTAATCAGCCAACAGGTGGTAAAAGTGGCGAAACATCAAAATATAAAGTTATTATTGGTGATTTAGATATACCCGTGAGATCTGGCTTCTCTATGGATGCTAAAATCCCTCTTAAAACTAAAAAGTTACCAAATAACGTGTTAACAAAAGATAATAACGTATTTGTCGTTGATAAGAATAATAAAGTTCACAAACGTGAAATTAAAATAGAACGTAATAATGGTGAAATCATTGTGAAAAAAGGATTGAAATCTGGCGATAAAGTCATTAAAAAACCAAAAGGTAATTTAAATGATGGAGAAAAAGTAGAGGTGTCATCATGATTGAATTGAGAAAAATCAATCGACACTTTAAAAATGGAAATGAATCAAATCATATTTTAAAAGACATAGATATTCATATTGATGAAGGTGAATTTATTGCTATCATGGGTCCGTCTGGTTCAGGTAAAAGTACGTTAATTAATATCTTGGGATTTATTGATCGTGGTTATGAAGGAGAATACTTTTTTAACAATGAGAATTATCAAAAAAGCTCAGATAATAAGCTCGCAGAAATTCGAAATCATACTGTAGGTTTCGTCTTTCAGAATTTTAAATTGATTCAAAATAACACTATTTTAGAAAATGTAAGTATTCCGCTAATTTATAATGGTTTGAGTAATAAAGCGAGAAAAAGCAAAGTTTTAGACGGACTTCATGACGTCGGTCTCAAAGGTAAAGAGCATCTCTTACCAAATAAATTGTCAGGAGGGCAACAACAACGTGTAGCTATTGCCCGGGCAATTATTAATGACCCTAAGTTTATTATTGCCGATGAACCTACTGGCGCTCTTGATTCGAAGACATCTCAAGATATTATGGATCTTTTCGTAAAACTGAACAAAGAACAGAATACAACTATTATTATGGTAACGCATGATCGTGAAGTGGCGGAAAAAGCTGATCGTATTATCCATATTTTGGATGGACGTGTGCAAGAGGAAGAGGTGTTGACACGTGAGTAACTTTTCAAATGTCATATCAGTTGCTATTCGTTCCATTTTAAAAAACAAACGACGTAATATCTTTACGATGATTGGAATCATTATTGGTATCGCATCAGTAATTACTATCATGTCGTTGGGAAATGGTTTTAAGAAGTCAACGACTGAGCAATTCAATAATGCTGGAGCTGGTAAAAATCAAGCTTCAATTTCCTACATGACAGAAAATATGGATGCACCTAAAAACAATCCATTTAAGCTAGAGGATATGAGTGTTGTTGAACAGGTTAATGGTGTTAAGAGTGCTAAAGTAAAAGAGGATAAAGATAGCACATATTCAGTCAAAATTACGAATACACATGGCAGTAGTGATGCTAGTTTAAAAAAGGTTGATAAACTGACAGATGTAGATGAAGGAAAAGGATTTACGAATGATGATAATGAAGTGCTAGAAAAAGTAGCCGTTATAGATAAAAAAATTGCTAAAAAAGTATTTAATAATCATGCAATGGGTCAATCTATCTATGTAAATGGAGAAGGGTTTAAAGTCGTAGGCGTCTCTGATAGCTCAGAAGTTGATGAAAGTGGGATGCCTATTGAGTCATTAATTCAAATACCTACAAAAACATTTAATAAATATATGGGCAATTTGACACAAGGTATGCCTCAATTATTAGTTACAGTTGAAAAAGGTTCAGATAAGAAAGACGTAGGTAAAAAGGTCGAAAAAGCGTTGAATAAAAAAGGAACTGGCGTATCTGAAGGTCAATATAGTTATGAAGATAATGAAGCGGTGATGAAAACGATAGGTTCAGTCTTAGACACGATTACTTACTTTGTCGCTGCTGTTGCGGGAATATCACTCTTTATTGCAGGTATTGGTGTGATGAATGTCATGTATATTTCAGTCACTGAACGAACAGAAGAGATTGCAATTCGTCGTGCATTTGGCGCTAAAGGTCGAGATATTGAAATACAATTCTTAGTAGAAAGTGTTGTGTTATGTCTCATAGGTGGTATCATCGGATTAATTCTAGGTATTATTATTGCTACATTGATTGATCTCGTGACACCTGAAATGGTTAAGAGTTCCGTCAGTCTAGGTTCCGTCATCCTAGCTGTAGGTGTATCAACATTGATAGGCATCATTTTCGGTTGGATACCCGCACGTTCAGCTTCTAAAAAAGAATTAATTGATATTATTAAATAATTTATAACATAGAATGGTTTATCGTAAGGTACCATATGGTCGAAATTCTTGTTAACACAGCTATTAGTGTTTATACTGTTGCATTATATTACTTAATGGTTAAGTACACACGATAATTTGAGAGCATAGTAGTTATTAGCCTTTATCACCTATACCCCCTCACTGTTTCAAGTAGAGGGGGTTAATGTATACATGAATACTTATTTTTGACTATCTATCGGTCAGTTGAAGAATGCAAAAAATTTAATTTTCATGAATTGAATAAAAAGATAAAAGTAGTGTATGTATTAACTAAAATTAGCACAAGCTTTAATTAATTCGTAATATGAATTTAAAAAATAGATATGGAAATATAAAGTGATTAAATATTATATTCGTAATTAATTATTAGAAAATATTGATATAGATTAAATTTCTATAGAAGGGTATTTATAATTATTTTCAGGAAAAATAAAAAAGCTAATGTAGTTAGATTACTATCAGCGCACGAATAGTGGTTGATCAATAGAAAAAATTATAGATGAAAAGTAAACCATCCGTTTGTACGGGTGGTTTTGATTTTGTGAGGTAAAAACTCATTATTGTAGGATATACAAGAGTATTGTCTATCGAGCAAAATATAGAAAGGTCATTTGAAAATTTGAGATGATATATATAACTTTAAACATTGTGAAGACTCACCTCAAAAACTAAGATTAGTTATTTAAAATGTTTCTCATGCTACTTTTTTCATTTAATGATACCTGAATTGTTATTAATAATATCGTTTTATCAATTTTAATTGTGATTAATGCGATAAAATAGATAAATATAATTAAAAATAATGTATTGAATTAGTTTAAATGCTGTAATAGAATCAATAAAATGTTTTAAAAACTAAAAAGTTAACAAAAATTTAACTAAATTAGTTAAAAAAATTAATGACTTATATGTTATTTTGAATTTAGCAGTTATTTTTTCATTCTTTATAAGGGAAAAATCTTATAGAGGTGATTTCTTTGAAAAATAATAATAGAATAAAAAGATTTAGCATTAGAAAGTACGCAGTGGGAGTAGTATCAATTATTACAGGTGTAACAATTTTCATCGGAGGGCAACAAGCTCAAGCAGCTGAAATTTCAGTGCAACATGCGGATGCACACCCAGAAGACTCGCAAACAACACAACAATTAAAAAATGATAAGGTAGAAGAAACGCTAAAAGCTTCAAAACAAGGTACTGCTGATAGTCAAAAAGTACAAACAATTGATCAATCTAAAACAAATCAAAACAACCAACATTCTGTAGCTGAAAGTGCACAACTGAAAAGTGATGAGACAGCAAATCAGCCAAAAGTAGAAGAAGAAAGCTCAGTAAAACAAGACGTCCAACCGTCTAAAAATGTAAATCAACAAGACGTAGCTACTCAATCAAATGAGAGAGAAAATAATGACATAAAAGGTGAAGACCAAACTTCAAAGGCGAGCAATCAACATACTCAGAGTTCTAACAGTCATAATCAATCAATAGGAACAAAAGATAGCGACTCAGAAGAAATCGATCAGCCATTAGTGAAATTACAAAAGCCGTCTAATGATTCTACATATCAAACACAATCAAAAGCTAAACAAGATAGTTCTAAACAGCTCCCTCAAGAAAAAACAACAAAACATCAAATTCAAACAACTGAAAATGAACAGACAAATAACGTTGATTCTAAAAAAACTAATGACACTCAAGATGCTAGACAACATACTCAAGAGCCTAAAAATGATACATCAACATCACAAAAAAATCATCATCAAGTAGCTACAAAAGAACAATCTAATAGAAGTACAACAAGGGAGACACAAAAGCAATCAGCAAATTCTAATCAAAATCATCAGTCTACACATCAAGCACAGTTCAAAAACCAATATCCAGTCGTATTTGTCCATGGTTTCCTAGGCTTTGCAGGTGATAATCAATTTAGTTTAGCTCCAAAATATTGGGGTGGTACAAAATACAATATTGACAGAAATTTAACTAATGAGGGTTACAATGTACATGAAGCAAATATCGGTGCTTTTAGTAGTAACTATGATCGCGCAGTAGAATTATATTACTATGTCAAAGGAGGACGTGTTGATTACGGCGCAGCGCATGCAGCTAAATATGGTCATCATCGCTATGGTCGAACATACAAGGGTATCATGCGTGATTGGGAACCTGGCAAAAAAATTCATTTTATAGGACATAGTATGGGTGGTCAAACCATTCGTCAAATGGAAGAGTTCTTAAGAAATGGTAACCAAGAAGAAATAGAATATCAACGTCAACATGGAGGTACTATATCCGATTTATTTACAGGTGGTAAAGATAATATGGTTGCTTCAATTACTACACTTGGCACACCACATAATGGTACACCGGCGGCAGATAAAATTGGCACACGTAAACTTGTAAAAGAAACGATTAATCGTATTGGTAGATTAAGTGGTGGTAAAGATGTAGATATAGATTTAGGTTTTTCTCAATGGGGATTAAAACAACAACCAAATGAAAGCTACATTGATTATGCGGAACGTGTATCCAAAAGTAAGATTTGGAATACTGAAGATCAAGCTGTTAATGATCTGACAACGCAAGGTGCTGAAAAAATTAATCAACAAACAAGTCTAAATCCTAATATTGTCTACACTACTTATACGGGGTCTGCGACGCACACAGGACCTCTTGGTAATGAATTACCTAATTCTAGTGAAATTCTTTTGTTGAACTTAACCAGTCGTATTATTGGTAAGGATGCAAACAAAGAAATTAGACCGAATGATGGTGTAGTTCCAGTTATATCATCACAACATCCTTCTAATCAAGCCTTTAAAAAAGTTGATGATCATACACCAGCTACTGATAAAGGAGTTTGGCAAGTGAGACCTGTTCAACATGATTGGGACCATTTAGATTTAGTAGGTATGGATGCATTTGATTTAACACATACAGGTAGAGAATTAGGTCAATTCTATCTAGGTATTATGGATAATATCATGAGAATCGAAGAAGCTGACGGTATTACAAATAAATAATTTTATTTATAGTATAAGAAAACCCTCATAATATAGAGAGGTCACACTGACCTCTCTATTGAGGGCTTTTGTATTATGGTTATTTATTTTTCTCTTCACGTCTCTTTAGGATATATGCACCACCGAGTAAACCCACAGGTATACCAATAAGCGGTGTGACAATGTTACTTAAAATAAATATGATTACAGTTAAACTAAGTACGTTAAACCAATTGATTGTTAAATTTTTTAAATCCTCATATGATTGTTTGATTAATTCTTTGAATTTCATAGTAAAAACCGTCCTTTATTAAAATAATTTTGTGAATTGAGTTACTAAATAGAATGCTTAATCATACGACTCGAGTGTATAAATGAAATCATAGCAAAAATGAAATAAACAACTGTATATATAATCATTACTATAAATATAGGTGACATTGAGACATTTCCTAGAAGTTTCATAAATGCAAGTGCTGCAAATAATGCATGTAATAAAGCAATGAGAAGCGGTAATCCAAAATTAAATGCAATTTTTAATAGTAAACCTTTAGACATATCAGTGTAGGTAAATCCTATACGACGTAATATCTTAAAGTTATCAAGTTCATCCTCAGTTTCATCCATTTGTTTAATGTAAATAATACAACCAGCAGCCATTAAAAACGCTATTCCTAAGAATGATGTTACAAAGATAAGTATGCCATTGCTTTGGTTTATAAATTTCTTATATTCATCGTGCGACACAATATTACGATTAACTTTTGAGGCAATTTTTTCTGCTTTTTTCACATCTTTGTGAGTATTGAAATTAAAACCGTACATCTTATTAACAATATTGTCAGTTTTTAATGTGTTATAGACCTCCGGGCTCACCTCAACTATAGGAGCTCCAAATGATAATTGTGATGGATATATTTTAGAGTCATCTTTGTCTTTAACGATAATAGATTGTTTAGATTTTCCTTTAACTGTTATCTTATGATTTAAATGAATATCTATTAATCCCGTTGATGATTGTATATTCGTTATTTTAGCTTCATGACCCTTGAGATGTGAGTTCATCATTAGTGATGTTGTATTAGTAGACATATCAGAACCATTCTTACTCTTCATGACGTGGTCGCTTAATGTTTTTGGATTGATTACTTCATAAGTCCGTTGATGATATTTTAAATTTCCTTGATCTAGTTTATGTTTAAATTGCGTAGCTATTTTATTCTGGCTTATATTAAAATCATCTGGAGAAGTCATTTCTAAAGTTGTATTAGTATTAGATTGTGTAATTGCCGCGAAGCAAAGAATACTAACAGTGAAAGCTGAAATGATAGCAATAACTGTAAGAGACATCGCATTTTTCTTCATTCTGTGCATGATAGATGATGTAAAGACAACGTCTGTGATATTTACACGACCATGTTTAATATGTTTTAGCGTTTTAAAAATAAGTGATACAGAACTTCTAAAGAATAAGAAAGCACCTATAATAGTTAAGAAAAGTATGCTAAAAGGTGTAATCAAAGCAGTTGTTAAGGCTTTAAAAACACCAAACATTTCAGTAGACATATAATATCCAAATACTATCATTATAATTCCTAAAACACCGCTGATTGCTTCAAACGTAGTTATTCGTTTTTGGGTAGCTTCCGGGGTATAATTGTCTTTCATCAAAGCTAAAATGCTGTGTTTTTTTAAGAAAATGTAATTTTGTATCATTATCAATAAAAAAGCGACAGCTAACATTACGATAGTAATAAGTATAGCTTGGGGTTCAAAGCCAATAGAGATATGTGTGTTTAACTTCATTAATTTAGAAGCGATAACAAGTAAAAGTTTTGAACCAAAAATACCAATTAAAGTGCCTAAAATTCCTGTTACAATAAAAAATACTAGTTGTTCTATATTGAGCATTCTTAGAATATTTCTACGTGTTAAACCTATCAGTTGGTATAAGGCAAACTCTTTTGTACGCCTTTTAATAAATAAATGATTTGCATACATTAAGAAAACAACAATAATGATAAAAAGAATTGTAGCACCAATTGTGGCACCATTTTTAATAATAGTTGAAGAATCTGAGTTATTAATACTATGTGAATATTTTAAAGTTGAGAAACTAAAATAAAGTATAATGCTAATCAATAATGAAAATAGAAACATTCCATAATGCTTAATATTTTTTCTTAAATTTTTAAGGATAAGTTGGTTAAATGTCATGAGTGACACCACCTAGTGCGGTTTGAAGTTTCATAATTTCTTGGTAAAATGTTTGTTTTGAATCGTTACCCTGGTAGATTTCTGAGTGTATATCACCGTCTTTCAACATAATGACTCTCTCAGCGTAACTAGCCGCTGAAGGATCATGTGTCACCATCATAATGGTTGAATTAAATTGTTTATTCATATCTTCTAGACGGTGTAACAAATCTTGGGCACTTTTAGAATCTAAGGCGCCAGTAGGTTCATCTGCGAAAATGATCGTTGGTTTATGGACGAATGCTCGGGCAGCCGCCGTACGTTGTTGCTGACCGCCAGAAATTTCACTTGGATATTTATTTCCCAGGTTATAAATACCTAATGCCTCAGCCACTTCTTTATAATTTTGTTCCATTTCATATTTATGGAATTTTTGTACTGAGAGTGGTAGCATAATATTTTCTTTTACTGTTAATGTGGGTAAAACGCTATAATCTTGAAAAATAAAACCGAGATGTTGTTTTCGAAAATTTGCCACTTCTTTGTGGCTCAGTTTATTAATTTCTTTGCCTTCAACTTCCACAGTTCCACCTGAAATAGTATCTATTGAACTTAACACATTGAGTAAAGTCGTTTTACCTGATCCAGATGGACCCATGACAGCTACGAATTCCCCTTTTTCAACTGAAAAACTTATATTATTTAAAGCTCGATATTTTTGTTTGTGACCATATACTTTTGATAATTGATTTGCTGTTAAAATAGCCATCCTCTCACTCCTTTAGTTATCTATATTTAAATTGTAGGATGGTTGTGACCTCCTTGCCTTTATCTAAACTTACATTTATAGACATGAAACTTACATGTTTGAAAGATACTTGTTTTATAATTTATCAAAATACATATAAGTGTATGCTTTTGGTTTAATTTGCCGGATTATCCATGACGCTTAATTTAAACTGAATTTTTAAAAATAAGGTTTTAGTTAATCATTAATAATAATTTAAAAATTGTTTGTTATAATTTATTATGAATTTATAAATGGAGAAAAGGAGTATTAATATGAAAAAAGTATTTATGATCATAAGTATACTTACCATAACTGTTACTTTAAGTGCATGTGGAGGTTCTGGAAAACAAAAAGAGCCATCTAAGGAAAGTCAAAAATCTGATAAATATGATTATGTTTATTATGAAATATTAAATGATGGAGATTCTGAAACGCCAAATGTTGAGATTAAATATAAAGATAAAAAAGGTAAATCACATATAGAAAAAGCTGATTTAGATCACGTGTATGAACATATACTAGATGATGGTAATAAAAAACCATATATTGTAAAAGATGGGAAGAAAATTCATGTATACCGACCACCATATATGATTTATGGTGATGATGATGTTGAAGGCAAAGCCATTTCGAAAGATGAAGTTACGAAGTAAAAGAAAGGTGACAAAATGAAACAGCTATTATACAAAACAAGTTGCGTAATGATGGTATTTCTCACGTCTTCTTTAAGTATTGTCAGTACATATTCTCATGCAACAACATCGGGCGGAACGAGTAGTTCCAGTTCGGCAAGTTCTAGTTCAAGTAGCAGTGCAGCTTCTGCATCTAGAGGTTCAACTTCTTCAAGTACAAGTATGAGTCGTTCTAGTGCAGTAAATGCGTCTCGTAATGCACAACAATCTAGTCAGCGTGCTGCCCAACAAGCGACAAAATCAAGTCGTGTAACAGCAACCAAAAATAAAGGACAACAGAGTGTATCAAGCCAAAAAGCACAATCTCGTTCTTTAATGCCATCTCAAAGGCCATATGATTCAAGTGCACCGTATTCGTCTCAATATATAGCTACAACTTATTATAATAATTGGTTATTCTATTATATCTTTGCATATTCGTTTTTAAATCAACATGAAAAGAAAAACAGTGTAGATGCTCAATTTAATATGTTGAAACAACAAATGAAGCCTCATGAGAAACTTTATACTGTTACTGTAAAGACCAAACAAGGAAAGCGTGTCGTTGTTGTACCTAAAAAACAATATGACAAAATTGAAAAAGGAAAACACATTAAAGTTAAAAATGGTGTTGTTCAGTAATCTTTTATGAGCCCATGTAAGCTCAGTGATAAATGACATAAAAACATATCAAGGGAGCTATAATAATGAAGAAAGAAATAATAGAATGGATTGTAGCCATAATCGTTGCAATTGTAATCGTCACACTTGTGCAAAAGTTTTTATTTGCTTCTTATACAGTCAAAGGAGCGTCTATGCATCCAACATTTGAAAATCGAGAAAAAGTGATAGTAAGTCGTATAGCAAAAACGCTTGATCATATTGATACAGGAGATGTAGTGATTTTTCATGCTAACGCGAAGCAGGATTATATTAAGCGACTTATTGGTAAACCAGGTGATTCAGTAGAATATAAAAAAGATCAACTATATTTAAACGGTAAAAAAGTAGATGAGCCTTATTTAAGTGAAAATAAAAAACATAAAGTTGGAGAATATCTAACGGAAAACTTTAATTCTAAAGATCTTAAGGGTACGAATGGCAATATGAAAATTCCTAACGGTAAATACTTGGTTTTAGGTGATAATCGTCAAAACAGTATTGACAGTCGTATGGATGAAGTAGGTCTTTTAGATAAAAATCAAGTTGTTGGAAAAGTAGTTTTGAGATACTGGCCATTTAATCGGTGGGGTGGTAGTTTTAATCCTGGAACATTTCCTAACTAATTAAATAAAAACCTCTTAGTGCATATTTTCAATGACATGCGTACTAAGGGGTTTTTTAATATTTACTCTACTTCAATATGTTTACCGACAGCTTCCCATTTTATAGATACTGTTATGATAATTCCGAGTAAAGGGACAATGGACAAGATTAACATAGTATTCGTTAGACCTACCGCAGCAAGTATGATTGGAAAGACAAAAGTGCCTATGATACTACCAGTACGACTTACAGATTCTACAAAGCCAGTAGCTTGTGAACGTAAATGAGTGGGGAATGATAAGGCGCCAATTGTTTTCCCTTGAGTACCAGGACCTCCTGAATGGCCAAATAGAAATAATCCAATAAGGAAAGTGTTAAGAAGCATTGGTAGATGATGATAAAAGAGTCCTACACATACCATTGAAATTAAAACAAGTGTGAAGCCTATCATTGTAAGCTTCCGTGTACCTAATTTATAAGTCAATTGAGCACCTAAATATGCGCCTAGAATACCTGCTATATTGACTATGGCAGTGCCTAATAATACACCTATTTTTTCTTTACTAATAAGATAGGTTGCAATAATAGGTATGTATAAACCAACACCATAGTACTGCATACCTTGTAACGTTGAAATTGCGGTTGCCAGGATAATTCTTTTTATATATCTCGGTTTAAATAAGTCTGTCCAAGAATTTTGAGGCGAAGTCACATCAGAACTTAAATCATCGTCAAGCGTTCCCTCTAGGTGGATGTCTTTATGATAATATTTTCTTACAAATTCAGTTGCTTTTTCTAAAGAATAATGATTAATCACCCATGTCGGACTTTCGTGTAAATATTTAATTCGCAAGATGTATAAGACAAAAGCAATAAATGCACCAAATCCAACTGCATATCTCCACAAATGTGCACCAGCCCCTAGCATAAAGAACGCAATGACCACTAAAGCAGAAGTAACTATTGCAACATACCAAACGACTTGCCAATAATTAACATTTCTTCCTTTATGCTTTAAATTACTTATTTCCGCAATAAAAGTGAAAGCAACTGGACTATCCATTCCAATAGCAAACCCCATTACACAACGACATATTATTAGAATAATTACATTTGGTGCGAATGCTGCACCAAGAGACGTTACAGTGAGTGTTAGTAAGGCAATTGATAAAATGCGCTTGCGTCCAAACTGATATGCTAATGTACCACCAAGTAATGCACCAAATAATGCACCAATAGGTAAAGAGGTCATTACTATAGATAGCGTTGCTGGTGATAAATGAAACTGTTGAGTGAGTTGATCAGTCATTGTACCTAAAATAGTAATATCATATGCATCTAAAAATATAGTTCCTAATATTAAGAATAAAACCACCTTAGATGTCGATGTTTGAGCTTCATCGTCTATGAGTCTAAATAAGTCAGTTTTTGATTTAACGAAATTCATATTTTCATCCCTTATTTTCATCTTCTTTTCAATCGTAATCCAAGGTCGTTAATTCAATATAAAATTAAGATTAAAAAATTATTAATGTTTTTAAAGATGAGAAGTGATTTGTGGATAACTAGAAAGGTGAAAAATAAAAAAGTTGTTATAGCAATGTTTAAGTAAGGGTGAAATTATCCACAATAGCTTGATCGTATGTGTATAATTTACAGAATTGTGTGATAATCATAGCTGTTTATTTGCTATCAACACTTTTAAATGTTGGAGGGATAAATTGTATGATAAATTACGTTTAATTTATTACGAAAGTAAAAGATTTAATTTTTTAGAAATTTATTAATAAATAAAGATATTTTCTGTGTATGCGTATTGTTAAAGGTTGTATATTTTTTAATAAGTTCAAATAATCTAATTAGAAAAGTCTTTTGATTAAATATAAATTTGTTGTATTATTTAATAAATGAAAAGCAATTCGATTTTTGCAATAGTTTAGAAAGCATTTGGTTTTTGAGAAAGGTTCATTTTTAAAATGAATAAATATATAGAATATCCTCGCAATTGAAACAAATTTTATCACTCGAATTCCTCAAATTTCTTAGTATCTTCTTCATTGAGATTGACTAGATATCATTTTAAACGTATTAGATAATTTCAAAAATTTCTTAACGTAAAGATTTTCTACAGGAAAGTTCTGAAAGAAAAATCATCTAGCCCAATCGCTTTGTCTTTGGGTTTGAAAAATTAGATAGATTTTTCAAGTTTTTGTATAAAATTGACTATCACTATTTTGAGGTTTCTAGCACTTACAGGTAATAGTCTTTTCCATGATACATATTTCCAAACAATCCTATAATTTAAGCTTTATTTATGAATACATTTGGTAAATATTAAAAATTTATAGTTAAGACTGTATCGAAGTTTGATAAAGATTAATTTAAATCTGTGGTGGTTCAATTTATTTTTCAAGTTGTTTGTAAAAACCTTGTTTTAACTCTCTTATCAACGAAAATTCTATAGAAAATGTAAAGTTTCTAAGACATCTATAAAAATAAATACAATTTTTGGATTTTACTAATCAATATTGAGAAGTATATTTTAAAAAAGTTTTCTCTGTGTTTTTAACGTTTGTGTTGTTGATGATTATCTATCTTAAGTTAAGCTTTTTCACTCTAATATTGGTTGTAGGTATAAGACAATAGAAACAAGAGAACTACATACACACTTATGACTTAGAGAATATCGAATTCTAGTAATCAAGTTTTATGACATAATCCTATATTCGTGTATACTAAAATAACAGAAAATTCTAAAAAAAGGGGTGGTTTTGTATGTTTAGTTATCAAATAAATAAAAATATTAAATTAAAAATATTAGAAGAACGAGAAGCAGAACAGTTATTTAAATTAGTAGATAGCAATCGTGACTATCTAGCTGAATTTCTACCTTTTGTTGAACATACGAAGAAGGTTGAAGATAGTAAACACTTTATCCATTCGGCGTTGCAACAATTTATCGATGGTAATGGATTTCATTGTGGAATATGGAGTAATAAAGAATTGATTGGAGTCATAGGATTGCATTACTTAGATTTAGTTAATAAAACAACTTCAATTGGTTATTATTTAGCTGAAGACTTTCAAAAGAAAGGTATTATGACTAAATGTACTAAAGCTTTAATTCGTTATGTATATGAAGAATATGATATTAATCGTATTGAAATACGAATGTCTACCAAAAATAAGAAAAGTCGAGCTATACCTATAAGACTGGGGTTTACACAAGAAGGTATATTGAGAAGTAATGAACGTTTACAAGGAGAATTCTCAGATAGTTATGTTTTTAGCTTGTTGAGAGAAGAATGTACGTATACTAGATAAAACTCCTCGAAAGATATGTTTATCTTTGTTTTAGCGAAAGCATTCAAATAAAATTTGATAATCCTCTAACAACTTTAAAAGCGTCTAGAGATGATAATCCAGACGCTTAAATATATTATGCTTATTTTTCACGAAGTACACGTGTCATTTCTTCAATTTTACCAATGTGTAAAGGCACATGGATAGCATTTAACATTAATAATTCATCAAGTGTGTTACAACCTGCGATAGGTTGGTCTAATTTCTGAGCTAACTGCTCGTGTGTTAATTTTTTAGCACGTTCTGGTAATGTTTGAATGTGTTGTTTGATTTCGTTGATAGCAGGTACATCTTGTCCTTTCCAGTCTCTAGGATTTGAACCATATCCAAACAATTTATTATATTTTTCAACATCTACGACATGTTGATTGCCTAATGATAATGCTTGTTCAAAGATTGTTAATACATGACCATATTGCCAATGTAAAGTGTTTGGGAAATGTTGAGTTTCTTTATCTAATACTTCTTCAACATTCCAATTGTCATAATCGGCTAAAAGATTGTTTACGCCCAATTCAATGACATTATAAACTGTGATATTACTCATCATATTACTCCTTTTATATATCGATGGTATTACTAAAAATACCCATTAAAAAGGTAGCATATGCATTAAAGATAAAAGTTATCACAAGTTTTAGTTAAAATTTAATGTATATGGATCTTCTCTTTTTTAATCTGTTCCTTTAATACATATATATAAACATATCAGTGTATTAGCTGTAAAAACTGAGAAGTAAGATGAATCTAGAGTTGATTGGAGACATTGATATACGAAAGGATTGATAATTCAACTAATAACTCGAAATTTAGTTCGAATGCAGTAGGCCCTTTTTGACCGAAATAAAGAGCAATGATTTAGAGTAAATAACGAATGTGTATAAAGTAGTTCGAGATTAGTATAGGAAAAGCGTGCCTCTTTCTTTTTAAGCTCCTACGAGATACATTTATTTATCATCTAATCCGATAAGTTGGGTTCTATTGAGCCAGTGACACTTAAAATATGATGGTCATATACTTATTGATTATGAATCATTATGCTTTTTCTTATTTTTATCTTTAATCATTTCAGAAGGAACAGCAAAGATAAATACTAGAATAAACAAAATGAGCGCTAAGTGAGGTACATTTTCTAGGAAATACCATCTTAAGTGCCAGTCAAACATATCATTTGCATAATTTACAAAATACTTGGTAAACAATAAAGCAACACATATGCCTGTTAAAGTATCTAAAACTTTAGTTAATATTGTCATTAAAGTACTCCTTTATCCCATTTTTAATTAACTATTTATAAATATATTAATAAATAATTATCTTTAAATGCAAATAAATTATTAAAAACTTAAATGATATAAATAACCCCCTGAATTTTCAATTACCGAAAATTTAGGGAGATTAAATATTATAGTTCTTGTTTGTTAAAAATTTTAATCGATAAAATATAAGAGATAATCATTGAAATCAATCCAAGTATTCCATAAATGGAATATACAACATAGCTTTGTGTGTTGCTCAGCATTGTAATCATAGAGCCGCTTCCTGTTTGATTACTCAATATCATTGATGCGATATAGAATAAGAAATAGATAATAATGACAGCAAATGTTGTAGTCATCACAATGACATTTGAATTTTCAGAACCGAATTTGAATGTTAGAGGAAACATAATGGAGAAAGTCCCTGCGCCACCAATGGCAACACATAGTGAAATGAATACCATACTTAAACTTTGTGTGATTAGACCGACACTAGGTACACCTGCAAGTATCCCAACTAATGCACACAAGAGAAAAATAGTATAATAACTTTTAACATAATCAGCTCTTCTAACAGGAAGTGTGGATATGTAATTCATCCATCTTGAGTCCTTTTCACGTTTGAAGTTATCCGTAATAGGAGATATTAAAAAAATGATAGCAAGAAAGCTGTTCATCGTTGGATTTAAAAATGAGAAAACGACTGCAGCAATAATTCCGACTACTAAGTAGATGAAAAATGATTTTTTAGCTGTATAAAATATACTAAGAGTAAGACCTTTCATTATACTTCACCTCGCATAATAATTTTAGTTGCATCATCGATTGTCTTTAGTGGTTGTGCATCAGGTACTTTTTGATAGTTATTCACTAAACTGATTTGTCGATCATTACGTCTGCGCGTTGCGATTAGATACTCATTTGAAATATTGAAATGCTCAACTGGTTGATCGATGATACCGTATTGGCTCAATAAAACTTCTTTACTTTCTTTTAAAATAATTCGACCATCACGCATAAAAACGAGCTGAGTAGCTAGCTGTTCAATATCTTCAGAAATATGTGATGAAATTAATATGGCACGATCGTCTCCTAAATAATCCTCTAGAATTTCTAACACATGTTCACGTCCTGATACGTCCATACCTGCTGTAGCTTCATCTAAGATTAATAATTTAGCATCATGGCTTAAAGCAATTGTTAAAGCTGCTTTCATACGCATTCCTCTTGAGAATGTCTTAATTTGATTATTTGTTGGTAGTTCAAATGCTTTGATTAAAGAAAAGAATGTATCACTGTTCCAAGCATCATATATTTCAGTAAAAACTTTATTGATAGATTGTAGAGTTAATTTATCTGGAACACGTAAATCATCAAAAACTACGCCTAAATGTTCTTTATATTTGAAGTCGTTCTCTGTCACCTCTTTATCGAAGAATTTCAGTGAACCATTATCTTTATGTCTATTTCCTACAAGAGTATTAATGAGGGTAGACTTACCTGAACCATTTTTTCCAATTAAACCCACTACCTCGCCAGGTTTAACAGAGAATGTGATGTCAGTAAGCTGAAATTCTGAATTCTTATATGATTTATTGAGTTGCTGAACTTCTAATAAGTTTTCCATAATTTACTCCTTTTCTTTAAAATAGTTTTAGGATTTCTGTTCTGATTTATAAAAATTACTGACTTTCAGTAAATATCCCAATGAATTATAGATAAATAAAATGATGAACAAAATCATGCCTAGTGATTGATTCATGCCTGTAGTTATTGAGAATATCCCCAACATCATAATTCCTATAAAAAGTAATACAATATTTTGCTGGTGCACTTTATACAAGGAAACGAGTGTGATGTATCGCTCTCCTTCGTCCATAATATTAAATGCTTTTTCAGTGTAATGTTTCTCTCCTAATTTAGGGTATCGAGCATCAAATTTTCTATAAAATATCCCAATCATTATGGATGAAATGATTGTAATAATGAAAGGAATCATTATTAGAGCAATGTGATTGTCAGATGCATTTCCTATGACGGGTATTAAAATTGCAATAAAAGCGACAATTAATTGCATTGTGTAAATAAATCTTACTTTCAATGATTTGGTGTATGATTTATTTTCATATGTATCTGCTAAATCATCTGAAATATTTGCGTCAATTTTAGCTTTATAGTGAAGTGACGCATTTTGGACTATAAATAAATACACAGTGAGTATAACATTTATTAATGATGCTACGATGGTTGTATAAAGCACAACTTTAAAGTTAGCGAACTGTGCATAATTAAATAACTTCTCCCAGTTAATAGCTCCTATGATGTATCCGATGATGCCTCCAACTAATCCTCCTAATAAACATAGAAGTGCATACCTTTTTATTTTCAAAAGTCTTCCTCCTCCATAATAAAGATATCTTCAACAGGTTCACCAAAAATTCTTGCAATTTTTATTGCGGTTAATATAGATGGTGTAAAATCGTTGCGTTCTATTAAAGACACCGTTTGTCGTGATATTCCAGCTTTTTTAGCAAGCTCTGTTTGATTATATCCATCACGGGCTCGTAATTCTTTAAGTCTATTGCGCAAATTGTATCACTTCCTTACATATAAACTATATAATATATTTGTCATTATGACAAGTATATTAGTCAAAATGACATATATATTATACTCTTTAGGGGTTGTATAAAATTGATTTTTAGTACCACAAGTTTTAATAAAATTTATTAGTTTTAAAAAAGAAATACTTTTAACATATAAATAAGACCTCAACTATTAATTTTTTACTTAAATTTAAACAAATGTATTTTGTAAATGCCTTCATTTTGGTAATATATACCTATTGTTGCAAAATATAGGAGGTTTAGGTATTGAGCTTTTATCGTTTTATGAAGAATTTTGAAGGTGAGAAAAGTCATTTTGGAGATTTGTTTGAAGGTATGAAAGATATTAATTTTCCTGAAAACATTACGACCCCAAGGGAAATTATGGAAAAGTTCCAACATTGGTTACAAGAACCTAGTTTACACGATACGATACAAGATGCGATTAAGCAGTATCAAAATAAATAATTTTCATCTATATTAAAAGGTTGTTGAATAAATCAGGGTTTTAGTCAAAATCTTTTAATGTAATTTTTATACATATACGTTGATAGGATTCATTTTCGGAAAAATAGTGCAGATAAATCAATGATTTCGTGTTTTGAATAAATAATAGATGATATGTCTCAACTGTTTTTTAACAATGGCGATCGTTTTATACTTATTCATAAAAGTCTATGGGACATCAAGACGCTTAAATACGGCTTCTTAATCTATTATCAAAGATGTTGGTGATTCTAAAAACACTTTACCAGTGAATTGATAGGAAAGATAAGTGTAGAATATGTTGTTTCTATTATGAAGCATGGGTGACAAATATAAAGGAAAGTAAGTATTGATTGCATAATAAAACTTAGAAATGTTAAATCATCGTAGATATAATAGTAGATGTTGAGGAAATCTTATAAAGATGCCTTGTGTTAAGTGGGACGGTTAGACTACCCCGTTTGTATAGACATGAGTATTTCTTTTATGGTTTCCTCTTTTTTACAGCAATGAATTAACTATATTTAGTGAAATGAAAGTGATTCTGAAATTAAAATTGATCATTGCTTAGAAAGAAAGTGATGCATTTGATGACGATAGATCATAATGGAATTTTTCTATGTAAATTTGGTAATATAATGTGGAATGTGTTTACTACAATTAAAGTATGTAATACTCATTTAAATACAATGAAGGTAAGAGATAAACTCTTAAATAATAGATTTGAATATCCAAATATAATGACAATAAGAAAAGAAGGTTTGCTTCTTCCCTCATTTTTAGAAAAGTATAAGTTATATTAAGGAGATGAATATGACATGTCACGCATAGTATTAGCTGAAGCATATCGAACACCTATAGGCGTGTTTGGTGGTGCATTTAAGGATATACCTGCCTATGAACTAGGTGCAACAGTTATTCGTCAAATTTTAGAACATAGTCAAATAGATCCTAATGAAATCAATGAAGTTATTCTAGGGAACGTGTTACAGGCAGGTCAAGGACAAAATCCTGCTCGTATTGCTGCGATTCATGGTGGTGTGCCAGAAGCGGTACCTTCTTTTACTGTAAATAAAGTTTGCGGTTCTGGATTAAAAGCGATTCAACTTGCCTATCAATCTATTGTAGCGGGAGATAATGAGATTGTTATCGCTGGAGGCATGGAAAGTATGTCTCAATCTCCAATGCTGCTTAAAAATAGTCGTTTCGGTTTTAAAATGGGAAATCAAACTTTAGAAGATAGTATGATAGCTGATGGTTTAACTGATAAGTTTAATGACTACCATATGGGCATCACAGCCGAAAATCTAGTTGAACAGTATCAGATTAGTCGTAAAGAACAAGATCAATTTGCATTCGATTCCCAACAAAAAGCATCACGTGCACAACAAGCAGGTGTGTTTGATGCTGAAATTGTACCTGTAGAGGTACCACAACGTAAAGGTGATCCCCTAATGATTTCTCAAGATGAAGGCATTAGACCTCAAACGACAATTGATAAGTTAGCACAACTCCGCCCAGCATTTAAAAAAGATGGATCAGTAACTGCTGGTAATGCATCTGGTATCAATGACGGTGCTGCTGCTATGCTCGTTATGACGGAGGACAAAGCGAAAGCTTTGGGAATACAACCTATAGCTGTATTAGATAGTTTTGGTGCGAGTGGTGTGGCGCCTTCAATTATGGGCATTGGTCCAGTTGAAGCGATACGTAAAGCTTTAAAACGTTCTAATAAAGTGATAGATGATGTTGATATTTTTGAATTAAACGAAGCTTTTGCAGCACAATCAATTGCTGTAAATCGTGAGTTGCAATTACCGCAAGATAAAGTCAATGTTAATGGTGGTGCGATTGCACTAGGACATCCAATAGGGGCTTCGGGTGCACGCACTTTAGTTTCATTATTACATCAATTAAGTGATGCTAAGCCAACAGGTGTGGCATCTTTATGTATCGGAGGCGGTCAAGGTATCGCTACGCTTGTATCTAAATATGGCGTTTAATATTTAGTGGAGCACGGTTTTTATATAATAAAAATGTGTATTAAAAAAGCTATAAACGAAGTCGTTTTAAAAACTTCGTTTATAGCTTTTTACTTAGTTAGAAAGATTTCATTGCTATTAAAATCTTATGATGATGAACATTAATGGAATCATATCATAGCGTTTGTGCACAACTTGAACACCACGTGGTTGAGAACGCTAGATGAAAGACATTAATTAAGGTTTTATTGCGAATGCACGAACTGGAAAGCCTGGTGCATCTTTTGGTTTTGGACTGATTGCATAGATAATTGCACCTCTGGTAGGTAATTGATCTAAATTGGTAAGTAATTCGACTTGGAATGTGTCTTGCCCTAAGATATATCTTTCGCCAACAATGTCACCATTTTTAGCTGTATCAATTGAGGCATCAGTATCAAATGTTTCGTGACCTATGGATTTAACACCACGTTCTTCAATGAGAAATTTTAATGCATCAAGGCCCCAACCTGGAAGATGTTGATAGCCATCTACATCTTTATTTTCAAATTTTTCTATATCTGGCCAACGTTTTGACCAATCAGTACGTAATGCGACAAAAGTACCTGCTTCAATGCGACCGTGTTGTTGTTCCCAGTCTTCTAAATGTTTACGTGATACGATAAAATCTGAATTTTGTGCAGCTTCTTTAGAATAATCTAAAACAATTAATGGTAAAACAAGTTCTTTTAAATCTAATTCTTCTAAATATCTTTTATTTTCAACGAAATGGATTGGAGCATCAATGTGTGTTCCATATTGAGTTACGATACTCCAACGTTGTACATAAAACCCATGATCTTTAACATTGAATAGCGTTGAGACTTCACCTTTTTCAAATTCGCTAAAACGAGGGATATTTGGGTCGAAAGTATGTGTTAAATCGACCCACTGAGCCTCTTTTAAAGTATTTAATTGATTCCAAAGTGGATACTGTGACATTTGTCTCACCTCTAGCTCGTATTATGCTGTTGTTGATTCAGATTCTTGACGTTTCTTTTTAACTGCATTGACTAACACTGTTAATGCATCTTTCACTTCATCTTCTTTACGTGTTTTTAGACCACAGTCTGGGTTAACCCAGAATAGAGAACGGTCAATTTGTTGTAATGAACGATTAATTGCAGTGGTAATCTCTTCTTCGGTTGGAATACGTGGACTGTGAATATCGTAAACACCTAATCCAATTCCTAAATCATAATTAATATCTTCGAAATCTTGAATTAAGTCTCCGTGACTACGAGAAGTTTCAATAGAAATAACGTCTGCATCTAAATCATGGATGGCATGAATGATTTGTCCAAATTGAGAATAGCACATATGTGTATGAATTTGTGTTTCATCATGCACAGATGATGTTGCTAATTTAAATGAATGTACAGCATCTTCTAAATATTGTTCGTGATATTCAGAACGTAGAGGTAAGCCTTCACGCAACGCTGGTTCGTCAACTTGAATGACTTTGATACCTGCTTCTTCTAAAGCTAACACTTCTTCATCAATGGCTAAGGCAATTTGATCTTGAACAACCTTTCTAGGTACATCTACGCGTTCAAATGACCAGTTTAGAATAGTAACTGGACCTGTAAGCATACCTTTTACTGGTTTGTCAGTTAAGCTTTGCGCGTATACTGTTTCTTTTACAGTAAGTGGAGCAGTCCACTTCACATCTCCATATATAACTGGTGGTTTAACTGCACGAGAACCGTAAGACTGTACCCAACCGAATTTTGTTACTAGGAAACCTTGAAGTTTTTCCCCAAAAAATTCAACCATGTCGTTACGTTCAAACTCACCGTGTACAAGTACGTCTAAACCAATATCTTCTTGGATTTTAATCCAACGAGCGATTTCATTTTGTAAAAATTCTTGATACTCAGCGTCTGTAATGCGATTATTTTTCCAATCTGCTCTAAATTTACGGACTTCACGAGTTTGAGGGAATGAACCAATCGTAGTCGTAGGTAAATCTGGTAAATTTAGACGTTGGTTTTGTAATTGCTTGCGTTTAGCAAATGGTGATTTACGATGTGTCGGTACACTTTCAAAATCGTATTCAAGATTTTTAAATGATTGACTTTGGAAGCGTTCATAACGAGCTTTGTAATGTTCATATTTTGACGGGTCATCATCATTAAACAAGCGACGCAATGCATCTAATTCATCTAACTTTTCAGTAGCAAAACTTAATCCTTCTGCAATAGATTCATCAAGTGTTTCATCATCTAGTGATACTGGAACATGTAGAAGTGATGATGAGGGTTGAATGACTAACTGTTGTGTGTGTTGTTGTAATGTTTCGATTAGTTGTTTTTTCGCTTCAATATCAGCAGCCCATACATTTCGGCCATCAATGATTCCTGCATAAAGTGCTTTACTTTGATCGAAATCACCAGCTTCAATTTGTTTTAAGTTATAGCCGTTATCGTGTACCAAATCTAATCCTAAACCGCTTACTGGTAATGAACTTAAGAATTTTAAGTGAACACGTTCAAAGTAAGTTTGAATAACGAGGTATTTTCCTAAACCTTCATCTGAGAAATAGTCGTATGCTTTTCTAGTAATGTCTTCATAACTTTCGCTATCATCAGTCACTAGAATAGGCTCGTCAATTTGAATATACTCAGCACCTGCATCTACAAGTGACTGTAAAACTTCTTTATATAAAGGAAGTAATGTTTCAACTTTTTCCTCGAACGATTGATGACCACCTTTTGATAATTTTACAAATGTGATAGGACCAACAATTACAGGATGCGCATTTACATTAATTGATTGTGCATATTTAAAACGTTCTAATAACGTATTTTTTTCAACTTTAGGTTCTACGTTGTCCCATTCAGGTACAATGTAGTGATAGTTGGTGTTAAACCATTTAATAAGTGCACTTGCAACATGCTCTTTGTTACCACGAGCAATATCAAATAATAAATCATCATTGACTTCGCGTCCTTGGAAACGTTCAGGGATAATATTGAACAATAAAGACGTATCTAAAATATGATCATATAAAGAGAAATCTCCAACTGGAATGCTATCAAGATGATAATTTTTCTGAAGTAAAAGATTTTCTTTGTGTAAATCAGTCAGTGTTTGATCTAATTCTGCTTTGTCAATTTTATGTGCCCAATAATTTTCAATTGCTTTTTTCCATTCTCTTTTTCTACCTAATCTTGGGAATCCTAAGTTTGAAGTTTTAATTGTTGTCATAATATTGCCTCCTTGTTGGCAGTGATTGATTTAGAGTATGCTGCGAGTTCCAACGAATAATCTACCTTTTGGAAAGGTGTAATAATGTACAGACCGTTGAAGTATTCGTGTACTGTATCAATGAGTTCTTTAGAAAGTCTTAAACTTAATTCTTTAGTCTTTTCTTTATCATCTTTAACAGCTTTGAATTGGTTAAGTACATCGTCTGACATTTTGATGCCGGGCACTTCATTATGTAAGAAAAGTGCGTTGTTATAACTTGCGATTGGCATGATACCTATGAAGAAAGGTGTATTTAAATGTTTTGTTTCTTCATATACTTGAATAATTTTTTCTTTACTATAAACGGGTTGAGTTATGAAATAACTCATGCCACTTGCTACTTTCTTTTCAAGTCGTTTAATGGCTCCATCTAATTTTCGTACGTTAGGATCAAACGCACCAGCGATGTTAAAGTTAGTATGTTTCTTCAGCGCATCGCCGTCAGTGTTAATACCTTTGTTAAATCTTAGTGCAAGTTCTGTAAGGCCTTTTGAGTTCACATCATAGACATTTGTAGCTCCGGGTAAATGACCTACTTTAGAAGGATCTCCGGTAATAGCCAGTATTTCATTGACACCAATGAGTGATAAACCTAGAAGATGAGACTGTAATCCTATTAAATTACGGTCACGACATGTTACATGTACAAGAGGCTCAATATCGTAGCGTTGTTTGATTAAACTTGCCGCTGCGATGTTACTTACTCTTACGGTAGCTAACGAATTATCCGCCAATGTAACAGCATCTATGCCAGCTTCATCTAATTTGCCTACATTATCGAAAAATGTATCAGTATCCAAATGTTTGGGTGTATCAAGTTCTACGATGACTGTTGGGCCATTTTTAACTTTAGAAGTAAGGTTTTGTTTAAGAACTCGCGCTTGCTTTTGAGATGAAGCTTTATTAATAGGGATTACCTTTTTATCTTTAACGGGTTTTAAATGTTTAACTGCTGATTTAATATAGCGAATGTGTTCAGGTGTTGTGCCACAACAACCACCTATCAATCTGACTCCCTCATTAATTAATTCTTGAGCTATATCTCCGAAATATTGAGCATTATCACTATATTTGAATTCACTATTCTCGATATCTAATAAACTCGCGTTTGGATAACACGATAAATACGCATGTTTAGGAAGTTCTATATGTGAAAATGATCGTTGCATATGGTGTGGGCCATGGTGACAATTTAATCCAACTACATTGGCGCCACATTCAACTACGTATTTCAATGCCTCATTAATTTCAGTGCCATCAACTAAGTAATTCGTATTTGAAGCGGTGAGTTGAGCGATGATTGGAATATCGTATTTTTGTCGTGTGGCAGTGACGATGCGAGTTAATTCATCTAAATCGTAATAAGTTTCAAATAAAAGGGCATCTACACCTTCATCAATTAATGTATCGATTTGAAGTTCTGTATGATATTGAATTGTTGAAAGACTGATATCCTCTTGCCGGACGCCTCTAAATCCACCTACCGTTCCAAGTATAATTGTGTCCTCATTTGCTGCACGTTTGGCAATTTGAACTGCAGCTTGGTGAATTTCTTTAACTTTATGTTCAAGACCAAAGGACTTTAATTTTTCAAAGTTGGCACCATACGTATTCGTTTGAATGACGTCTGCACCAGCTTCGATATAAGAACGATGAATCCGCTCGACCTTATCTGGATGAGTAAGGTTGTAGGCTTCCGGACAAGTATCAAGTCCTTCCGAGTAGAATATTGTTCCAATAGCGCCATCAGCTACTAAAACGTTGCTCTTTAATTGGTTCAGTAAATGACTCATTGAAAGCCTCCTTTAAAGCGTAGTTAAAATCTGCGATGAGTTCTTCTGGATTCTCAAGACCTACACTTAAACGGAATAACCCGAAAGTGATGCCACGTTCACGTCTCACATCTTCTGGCACTGCTGCATGAGACATTGTTGCGGGATGTGATAGGATAGTTTCTACACCACCGAGACTCACTGATACAAGCGGTAAAGTAAGAGAATCGACGAACTTTTGTGCTTTAGATTCATCTTTAAGTCGGAAACCTATCACTGCACCTCCAGTTGAAGCTTGCTTGAGGTGTGTAGGATTATTTCCTGGGTAATACACCTCAGAAATCTCCTCTCTTTGACTCAAAAATTGAACAAGACGTTCAGCATTATGAACAGATTGTTTAAAACGAACTGGTAATGTTTTAAGATGTTTTGCAAGTGCCCAACTATCATAAGCAGAAAGGGCTGTGCCCGTGCCGTTCTGTAATAAGTACAATGCATTTGCAACCTCTCTATTATTAGTAATTGCTGCACCTGCGATTAAATCGCTATGTCCACCTAGAAATTTAGTTGCACTATGAATAACTATGTCAGCGCCTAGTGCTAAAGGTGATTGACCCAAAGGTGTCATAAACGTATTATCAACAGCTAATAGTAACTTATGTTCCTTTGCTAGCGTTGCTACAGCATGAATATCTGTAATTTTGAAAAGTGGATTTGAAGGTGTCTCTACATAGATGAGTTTTGTGTTTGATTGAATAGCTTCAGCGATATGATCTATATGTGTGGCGTTAACTGTAGTAAATTCAATATTGAATCGATTGAGTATTTGTTCAGTTAATCTAAATGTCCCCCCGTAAACATCATCAGGTAAAACAACATGATCCCCTGCGTTTAATGTGAGTAAAACGGCTGAAATTGCGGCAATGCCTGAAGCATAAGCAAATGCATATTTACCACCTTCTAAGCGTGCCAGTTTCTCTTCAAGTAAAGTTCGGTTAGGGTTACCACTTCGTGCGTAATCATATTGACTCTCACCACCTAACACTTTTTGATGGAACGTAGATGAATCGTAAAGTGGTGGGTTAGCTGAGTCGTAGTCTTTACCTCTACGTACATCGAATATTACTTCTGTTTCTTTAGATAAACTCATGAAATCACTCCTACTTTAGAATTCTCTAATGCTTGAATTATGTCAGCTTCTATATCGTTATAATCTTCTATACCTACGGATAATCTGATGAGATATTCATCAATGCCACGTTTGTCTTTTTCCTCATCTGGCATATCCACGTGTGTTTGTGTATAAGGGAAGGTGATAAATGTTTCTGTACCACCTAAACTTTCTGCGAATATGCAAATATCTAAATTTTCTAAAAATTTAGCGACACTATATGCTTGGTTCAGTCTTAAACTAAGCATGCCTGTTCGTCCGCTATATAAAACTTCATCAATTGAATCTGACTGGCGACATCGTTGTGCGAGTTTTTGAGCGTTTTCTTGGGAACGCTCTATGCGAAGATGTAATGTCTTTAAACCTCTTTGTAAAAGATAACTATCAAGAGGTGATAGCGTTGCTCCAATCATATTATGGAATTGATTCAATTGTTCAGCTAATTGAGCATCTTTAACAGTTACAACTCCAGCTAACACATCGTTATGTCCGCCAATGTATTTTGTTGCTGAATGCAGAACGATATCTGCACCTTCTTCGAGTGGTGTCGAAAGATAAGGTGTTAAAAAAGTGTTGTCGATAATTGTTAACAGTTGATGTTTTTTGCTAAGGATATAATATGGTTCTACATCAATTTCAATCATTTGCGGATTTGAGATTGGTTCAATAAATAATGCTCTAGTTTGTGGCGTGATATTTTTTTCCACTTCTTCATAATTTAAAAAGTCTACATATTTAAACTTCAATCCATATTGTTTTTCGTAAAAATCGAATAACCGAAACGTTCCACCATAAAGGTCAAATGCAACGAGAATTTCATCACCTGGTTTGAATATATTGCATATTAACTGAATCGCTGCCATACCACTGGAAGTAGCAAATGAAGCAATGCCTTTTTCAAGCTGTGCAAAAGCTTCTTCAAAGGCTGTTCTTGTTGGGTTTTTCGTTCGTGTATAATCATAGCCTGTTGATTCACCTAGGTGAGGATGCTGATATGCAGTAGATAAATATATTGGATTGGCAATTGCGCCAGTGTGATCTTGTGTTAAAGCAATTTGAGCTAAATCTGTATCCTTCATAGCTAGCTCCTCCTATTCAGTAAAAATAAAAAAGCTTCCGTCCTTTAGACCCGAATGATTCGGATGTAAAGGACGAAAGCTTAAACTTCGCGGTACCACCTTTGTTTGCTACTTTATTACTAAAGTAACCTCAATCAGTACGCCATAGTGTTAAAACAGTATACTGAAAATAGCTGATACACAATTTTCTTATCGTAACATCATTAAATAAAACAAAAACTCATTTAATCCATATGTGAATAAATGAGTATTAACGATAAATTGTGACGTATAAAATTTCCAGTACGCCATTTAACATCAATGTTAATACTGTATCGCTATAACGGGCGAACCCGTTGATACCTCATATTGGCATCAACACTCCAAGGCCATTTTCAAACTTTCTTTCAATGCCTTCTCTCAGCGTGTGAAGACTCTCTGTATAAGCAGTGTAAGTTTTACTTTCCTTTTTACAGTGTGTAAAATGTTTTTAAATTGTTAATACATAGATTACATAGTTTGAATTTATTTGTCAATGATTTTTCTGAAAATTTTGATTTAACTATTAATTTATTATCAGAAATACATCTGAAAATATATGACGTAATAAGCTTCATATTAAGCCGTTAGTATTAATTTGAAAGGCTTGTATTATTGGATTGAACTTTTTTAAAATAAGGAATGAATCAATGAGGATTGATTATTCATTAGAGGTACTTAAACTAAGATAGAAAGATGTGGAAAAGAGATGGCATATACAGATGATCAGAGGTTGAAAATGAATAATGATGATAGTGTGCAATTTATTGCACTAGAATTAATTAGACCTAATCCTTATCAGCCACGTAAGACGTTTGAAGAAGAACGACTCAATGATTTAGCTTCATCAATTCAACAACATGGTATACTACAGCCTATTGTATTACGTCAAACTGTTCAAGGTTACTATATTGTTGTGGGTGAGCGACGATTTAGAGCATCTAAGTTGGCAGGATTAACAGAAGTGCCAGCTATTATTAAAGAACTATCTGATGAAGATATGATGGAATTGGCAATTATTGAAAATTTACAGAGAGAAGATTTAAATGCCATTGAAGAAGCAGAAAGTTATAAAAAAATGATGACAGATTTGAACATTACCCAACAAGAAGTTGCGAGACGATTAGGTAAGTCACGTCCTTATATTGCCAATATGCTTAGATTATTACAATTACCTAAAAATGTTGCTCAAATGGTTCAACACGGGGTGTTATCTAGTGCTCATGGGCGTACGTTATTAACTTTGAAAGACGCCAGTAAAATAAAAAAGACGGCAAAAAAAGCTGCTCAGGAGTCTTGGAGTGTAAGGTATTTAGAGGAGTATGTCAATGGTTTAGTCAGTAAAGACATCTCAATGAAACTTGACAAAGAGACTAAGGGAAGTAAACCGAAAATGATTCAACAGCAGGAAAGATTTTTAAAAAAGCAATATGGTACGAAAGTAGATATTTCGACATCAAAAAATGTTGGAAAAATCACATTTGAATTTAAATCTGAAGCAGAATTCAAACGCTTGATTCGTCAACTTAATAAAGATTATATGGAATATTAAAAGTTTAGCCCTCTATAAACAGGAAGCATATACATAGTTTTATAAATATCCCTCAAAAGGATAGTATTTTAAAACCATAGACGTATTATCTAAATGAATAAATTAAGTTATAATAAATGAATTATGAAAAAAAATGAAAAGGAGGGCATATTATATATGAATCAACTAAAACATATTTTATCTTCATTGTTCGAACCTTTAACAAAGGTTGAAACATATGAAAATTTAATTACTAAAGTAATAATGATTTTAATTTATATCCTTGTAGCGATTGTTGTTATAGCAATTTTGAATAAGATTATTGAGCAAGCATTTAAAATTCAAAATAAAAGTAAAAAAGGGAATAAAAAGCGTTCAAAAACACTGATTTCTCTTGTACAAAACATAGTAAAATATATCGTATGGTTTGTTGTTATCACAACAATTTTAAGTAAGTTTGGTATTAGCGTCGAAGGTATTATTGCTAGTGCTGGAGTTGTAGGTATTGCGGTTGGTTTCGGTGCGCAAACGATAGTGAAAGATATTATTACAGGTTTCTTTATTATCTTTGAAAATCAATTTGATGTGGGTGACTATGTTAAAATTAATAGTTCAGGAACTACGGTAGCAGAAGGTACTGTGAAATCTATTGGTTTAAGATCAACGCGAATTAATACAATTTCAGGAGAACTGACTATTTTACCTAATGGTAGCATGGGTGAAATTACGAACTTTTCAATTACAAATGGGACTGCTATTGTAGAACTACCAGTATCAGTTGATGAAAATATAGATCAAGTTGAAAAGAAACTCAATCGTTTATTTGTTTCTTTACGCAGTAAATATTACTTATTTGTCAGCGATCCAGTTGTTGATGGCATTGATGCGATAGAATCTAATAAGGTTACTATACGAATTTCAGCAGAAACAATTCCTGGTGAAGGATTTTCAGGCGCTCGTATTATTCGTAAAGAAACTCAAAAAATGTTTAGACAAGAAGGTATTCGCATGCCACAACCAGTCATTTCAAATTATAATGAAGGAAAAAGCTAATCATCATTGGAGGTCATTTCATGACGTCAAAGTATGGAATAAATGATATAGTAGAAATGAAAAAACCACATGCATGTGGAACAAATCGTTTTAAGATTATTAGAATGGGCGCTGATATTCGTATTAAATGTGAACATTGTCAGCGCAGTGTCATGATTCCACGGCAAGTGTTTAATAAGAAAATGAAAAAAGTTCTTGAATTTCATCAAGACAAAGAAAGTAAGGAGAATGAATAATGGCTTTAACAGCAGGTATCGTAGGTTTGCCTAACGTAGGTAAGTCTACCCTATTTAATGCAATTACTAAAGCTGGCGCATTAGCAGCAAACTATCCCTTCGCAACGATTGATCCCAATGTTGGTATCGTTGAAGTGCCAGATTCACGTTTAATAAAATTAGAAGAAATGGTCCAACCTAAAAAAACAATTCCTACTACTTTTGAGTTTACTGATATTGCAGGTATTGTTAAGGGTGCATCTAAGGGCGAAGGTTTAGGAAATAAATTTCTTTCACATATTCGTGAAGTAGATGCTATATGTCAGGTGGTTCGTGCGTTTGACGATGAGAATGTTACACATGTATCAGGGCGTGTTAATCCGCTTGATGACATAGAAGTCATTAATATGGAACTTGTTTTAGCAGATTTAGAATCTGTTGAAAAACGTTTACCGAAAATAGAGAAGATGGCTCGCCAAAAAGATAAAACAGCTGAGATGGAATTACGTATATTAACACAAATTAAAGAAGCGTTAGAAGACGGTAAACCAGTACGCAGTATTGATTTCAATGAAGATGATCAAAAGTGGGTTAATCAAGCTCAGTTATTAACATCTAAGAAAATGTTATACATTGCTAATGTTGGTGAAGATGAAATTGGAGATAAAGATAATGATAAAGTGAAAGCAATCCGTGAATATGCAGCAAACGAAGATTCAGAAGTTATCGTTATTAGTGCAAAAATTGAGGAAGAAATCGCCACATTAGATGATGAAGATAAAGAAATGTTCTTAGAAGATTTAGGCATTGAAGAACCAGGTTTAGACAGACTCATTAGAACAACATATGATTTGTTAGGTTTATCTACTTACTTTACTGCCGGTGTGCAAGAAGTGCGTGCTTGGACATTTAAACAAGGAATGACTGCACCACAATGTGCTGGAATTATTCACACCGATTTCGAACGTGGTTTTATTCGTGCAGAGGTAACAAGCTATGATGATTATGTACAACATGGTGGCGAAAATGGTGCTAAAGAAGCGGGAAGACAACGTTTAGAAGGTAAAGATTACATCATGCAAGATGGGGATATTGTTCATTTCCGTTTTAATGTTTAACTTAAAGCATGTATTTATATTAATGAGGCACTCTAAAATTAGAAGCAAATTCTAGTTTTAGGGTGTTTTTTTGATAATAAAATTGAAAATTAGGAGATAAATTAATCTGCATACTACAATGACAACTATTAATGAGGCGATCATTTGTAGTTAGGAAATAGAATCATTGATTAATAGAGCAATGAAGCTTTCCATTAAACTTTCATTGCTCTTATGTAAGGATTCCAAATTCTTAAAAAAATGGAATGATTTTACTTGCTTTAATGATGTCTTGTGTACTAAAAAATTGTTTGCCCTCACCAGTGTATGCGGGTTCAAGAACTAAATTTGCTTTAGCGCAGTATAGCCATTCTGGGTGAATGCCACTATTTAAGATATCTTGAAACTCTTGGAAATCTTTATTCCAATCTAAATTTAATCTCATGAAAAACACCTCATATGTATTTTAGAACAAATGTTCGTTAAAGTGAAGTGTTTTTGTTCGTATGTGTTCGTGTTTATGAAGTGAACCAAGACGAATTCACATTTTCGTCAATGTAATTTGCATCGACATTTTGATTTAATTCAGGAGAGTAGTAACTATCTGTATATTGCCATAGCACTTTCTCTCGGTTTGGTTCCTTAGCTTGATATGCTGCTAACCAGTAGCCATCATAAGAACTGACAGCATTTGATGCATGATTTAACATGAAGTTTTCATATGAATAAAAAAGGATCTTCTTGTTTCCAGCAAGCTTTCTCATTTCGTTTGCCCATGCTTGTGTAGCTGTTTCATCATCTCCGGATGTAACGGTTTGTTCTTCATAATCATTGATGTAAAAGGCGGCTTTGGGGGCACGTTGAGATAAAGTGTTAGCTTCATAACGTGCATCTTTTGGACTTTCGTACATGCTATAAGAGTACACGCCGTATTTCATTTTATTTTGTTCTAATAATGCTGCATTTTTTTCAAAAGTCTTATCAACGTATTCTGAACCGTACTGTGCTCTTAAAATAATAAAATCATAATTTTTCTTTAGTTGTTTTATTTGTTCGTTAGTTAAAAGTCCTTGCCATTCAGAAATATCTAAGACTCTTTCACCATTATTTGTTTCAGTCATATTAGATTCAGCAGAGAAAGTAGAACGATTTTGTGTTTTATGAGGTTGCTTTTTAGGATGGTCTTTTAAGTATTGTTGATAGCCATACCCCATTGTACCTTTTTCGCTTACAGAAGATGAAGACGCTTGTGCTTGAGTATCTATAAAATTAAGGCTAGTAGCTAAAATTGAAAGTGAAATGATAGAGTAAGAAAATTTCTTTAACATAAACGACTCCTTTATAATGAATTTAGTATTAAGTGCAATTATATGAAATATAATTTTGATGTTATTATAACTAAAATAAAGTATCAACTATCTATTAAGTAACATTAATATAATTTGAATATAAAGTAACGTATAACATAAATAGGATGATTGCGTTTGAACAACGAGGGAAGTCTCAGAGGAGTCTTAAACCAATAATCTGTATTGATATTTTCAAAAATAAATAATGCTCATCAATATTTAAGGGTAAGATTCATCTGAAATTGATTGTAAAAAGTAAAGCTCTATGCTATAATTCTTTTCTGTGAGTAATGAAAATTATTCCTTGCTTATCACTTTAAATGTTGATAAGCCGTATAGACCACAAGGAGGTGCAAATAAACTATGAGAACATATGAAATTATGTATATCGTACGTCCTAACATTGAAGAGGATGCTAAAAAAGCGTTAGTTGAACGTTTCAATGGTATCTTAGCTTCAGAAGGATCAGAAGTTTTAGAAGAAAAAGACTGGGGTAAACGTCGCCTAGCTTATGAAATCAATGATTTCAAAGAAGGTTTCTATAACATCGTACGTATTAAAACTGATAACAATAAATCAACTGACGAATTCCAACGTTTAGCTAAGATTAATGACGATATCATTCGTTACATCGTTATCCGTGAAGACCAAGATAAGTAATAATTTAGATGGGGGCGTTTAAATGTTAAATCGAGTTGTATTAGTAGGTCGTCTAACGAAAGATCCAGAATACAGAACCACACCCTCAGGCGTAAGTGTAGCGACATTTACTCTAGCAGTTAATCGTACTTTCACGAATGCTCAAGGGGAACGCGAAGCTGACTTTATTAACTGTGTAGTCTTCCGTAGACAAGCAGAAAATGTAAATAACTACTTGTCTAAAGGTAGTTTAGCTGGCGTTGATGGTCGCATACAATCACGTAGTTATGAAAATCAAGAAGGTCGTCGTATTTTTGTTACTGAAGTCGTATGTGATAGTGTTCAATTCCTTGAACCTAAAAACGCACAACAAGGTGGCCAACGTTCACAGAACAATAATTTCCAAGACTACGGTCAAGGATTTGGTGGTCAGCAATCAGGACAAAATACGTCTTACAACAACAATAATTCATCAAACTCAAATCAGTCGGATAATCCGTTTGCAAATGCTAATGGACCGATTGATATCAGTGATGATGATTTACCATTCTAATAATGAACGAATAAAATAAAATGAGTCAAAGGAGGCAGTTAACCATGGCAGGTGGACCAAGAAGAGGCGGACGTCGTCGTAAAAAAGTATGCTATTTCACAGCAAATGGTATTACACACATCGACTATAAAGACACTGAATTATTAAAACGTTTTATCTCAGAACGTGGTAAAATTTTACCACGTCGTGTAACAGGCACTTCAGCGAAATATCAACGTATGTTGACTACAGCTATCAAACGTGCTCGTCATATGGCTTTATTACCATATGTTAAAGAAGAACAATAATAGATTATTTATTGTAAAACCCCGTAAGTATAGGCTTACGGGGTTGTTTTTGTGTTTTGGAATATTTGAAAAGGGCGGGAATTTGAAAGCTAGATTTTTAGATACATATCCTTTGACGATATTTTTCAGTGATGTTATGAGATTGAATCCCAAAATGAGTTAAGATTATGCGTTGTAAAGTGGTTTAAAACGGAACATCTTAGTTTATTATATTTACCTTCCTAAAACTACGTCATTAATTTATTTTTTAAAGCATTTGATAAGGTACGTTGAAAAAATGGGTTAGGTGCATGACATCTTTAAATATTGATTCATGATAATGACTTACCATTCCCAAATTTGAAGTGGTTTGTTATGCGTGCCATTTTTCTTGTTAAGTTGAGTAGTTAATTCTTCAATCTCTATATGTCTTTTAGTTCTTAAGTTATATAAAATATGTAAATTTATGTGCCACATCTTCTATTCATGATGAAAGTATCTACGTTGACATCAAGATGTCATTTTATCAATTAGCATATCTAAAGGGTTATACTTTGAAGTTGTAGCACCATCATTAAAATTTAATGTTTGTAATTTTGTTTTTTATTAGAAAGCATGTTTAGAATAGCTGATAATATAGTACAGATGATTGTAACCATGATTAGTGTCGTTACTACATAGACTTGATTACTTTGAATATTAAAACCTATTTCAAAATGACCTTGTAAGTGTCCTTTTATAAAAAAGTTAAGTGTAATGATAGTGAGAATTGCTAAAAATGAAAGGAAACCTATAATTTGTATAATTTGGTTAATACGTTGAAATTTATTTTTATGTTGCATGTAAAATACCTACTTTAAATATTTTTAGAAATAGTTCATTTTAGTCATCTTCAATAGCTTAACACAATAGGATTGAGGTTGATAATAATAAATATTGAAAAAATAAAAGCAAAATAGCTTTTATCAGTAAAATAAAAATTT